>DASZYN010000001.1:0-5328 GCA_035545435.1 Acidobacteriaceae bacterium
GCAGCGGCGCGTCCAATGCCACTTGCGCCTCCGACAATCAGAGCAATACGGCGGCTGAGTTCTTTTTCCGCCGGCTGGCGGCGCAACTTGGCTTCTTCGAGGAGCCAATATTCAATGCGGAAGGCCTCCACTGCAGGCAGCGCGACATAATTGGAGTAAGCCTCAAAGGCCTCACACGATGCGGCGGCTCCCGCCTGGGGAAAGTCTTTCACGGTAATCTTGCCGGCCAGTGCTGTAGCCCCTTCCATAACGTGAATCGCATTCGTGTAGAACTCGCCGATGATGCGCGACTCGCTCTTGCTCTTGCCGAAGGAAAACATGCCGACGCCGGGTATAAGAACCACGGTCGGATTCGGATCGCGCATCGCCGGCGAAGTCGATTCCTGATGCTTCGTGTAGTAAGCGGCGTACTCGGCACGATACGTATCGAGCGCGGCCTCGATTTTCTTCTGCAGCGTTGCGGAATCGTCATTCGAGACAGCCGGAACAAACATCGGCCGAATCTTGGTGCGGATGAAGTGATCCGGACAGCTGGTGCCGAGGTGCGCGAGAGCCGCGCCATCCTTCGAATTGACAAAGCGCATGACATCGTCGCCGTCAGACCAACTGCCGATGAATCGCCGTTGTTGCGAGACTCGCCCGCGGACGAAGGGCAACAGCTCAATGGCGAGCTCTTTCCGGTCGGGACGCGATTCCAACGCAGCGCCGCCGAAGATCGCGTCGCCTTTGCGCTCGACGTGATCCTGCACGAACTGGCCTAGGTGGTCGATCATGGTCAGCGTGTTCAGATAGCACTCACGCTGCGTCTCTCCCCATGTGAACAAGCCATGGCCACCGAGAACGATGCCATCGCAGCCGGGATTCTCCTCGACCGCGCGACGCATCATCAGGCCAAGCTCAAATCCCGGGCGCTGCCACGGCACCCATACCAGCTTGTGCTCGTACTCGCGATTGAACTCCTCCATCTTCTCCTTGCCGTTGGCGGCCGCTGCCATGGCGATGCCCCAGTCCGGATGCAGGTGGTCGACGTGACGGAACGGAAGAAAGCCGTGCAGCGGCGTGTCGATGGAGGCAACGGTTGGGTTCACACCGAAGGTGCAGAGCGGGTAAAGGTCAACGACAGCGTCTTCCTCCGCTACGCCTTTGTACTGCTTCTCAATCGCCAGCAGTTTGTCCAGGTACAGCGTGGCGAAACCGGCGCGCTTGATGCTGCCCAGATCGCCGCCGCTCCCTTTGACCCACAGCACATCGGCCGTTTGGCCGGTCAGCGGATCTGCTTGCAGGACTTTGGAACTGGTGTTGCCGCCGCCGAAGTTGGTGATGCGCAGATCGGCGCCAAACAGGTTGGAGCGGTAGCGCAGCAACTCGGGTTCATCCAGCGTGGCCGCCGTTTTTTCGTCCCACAAATCCTCGAGGTATCGCAGTGCAGTCAGCGTCTTCATCGATTCACCGTCCCAAATAATGACATAGCGAATATCAATAGAGCAATTGTTTCAGATTTTGAATATCCGAACCTAGTTCCAGCTCGAAATTCCGGCTGAACCAAAAAATTTCGTGCCCGATGGGTGGGCTAAGGCCCTAAACTTTCGACTCTGGCGGGGCCTCGCGCACCATCTTCGCCGTGACCAGCTTGTGTTCCACATAGTTATACGGCGGCACGGTGAGGCCGCGCAGAATCGAGAGTCCCAGCTGAATAAGCCGGGGGCCATAGGTCCCGGCTTCATGGGAGACCGAGCCAATCCACGGCGTATCAGGACGCTTCATCTCTTCAATGGCTTCAGAAATGCAGTCCTGGCCAACAATGGCGACGTGCCTCTCGCGCTTCTGTTGGCGAACGGCTTCGAGGGCCCCCAGGGCGCTGGAATCCGTGGCAGCAGCGATCAGGATGTGCCGGTCTTTGGGGTGGCGCTTGAGGAAGTCGGCAATGACCCGATGACCAGGCTCGCGCATACCCCGACCATCCACGCGCACAAACTTCTCAACAGGCAGTTCCGGCAGCTGATTTCGAATGCCCTGAAAAACTCCCGTGATGCGGCTTTGCACAAGAGGACCGGCATTCTCGATGTCGAGTCCGAGAATCCAGTCCACGGCACCGTTCCACTTCTCCACCGCATGTCCAGCCAGCAGAGCGCCAGCTTCGACTCCGACGCGATAGTTGTCCACACCAAAGTAGGTGGCGTGCGGGTGCGGAATGTCGACGGCGATGAGAGGAATGCCCGCGACGGCAATCTTGTCGGCAATGATAGGAGCCACTTCCTGGTCAATCTGGAACTCAATGACCAGGTCTACGCGACTGCGGACAAACTCCTCCGCCACCTGCACAGCAGTCGCGGCATCGTAGCGGTTGTCCAGCACCATCAGATCGACGCCGGCCTGAGTCGCGGCATCATACAAACTCGCGGTCACCGCTTCGGAGAAGGGCATCTCGCCCGACTGCTTACCGAACCCGAATCGCATCTTTCGCGGGCGGGCGGCCAGGCGATAGAGCCCGTCCTGCGACTGAGCCAGATAGCCCCGGTGAACGAAGGTCTTGAGGATCCGGTAAACAGTGGTTTTGGAGATATGTGTGCGTTGGTAGATGGCTTCCAGCGACATCGGCCGCTCGCTCTTTTGAAGGACCTCCAGAACATCGAGAGCCTTGGAGAGAATAGGAATGAAATACAGGCGCTTCGTGGAAGTTCTTGGCAAGGAGCAGCCTCAGTCAAACATCACGGCAGTTATATCATCGGGGTTTCAATCGGGAAACCGCGAGCACGACTCTGAAACCTGAAGCCGATTACGCGTAAGTAGTGACGGAACGCGCGTTACGCTCTTTTCGCTCATTGCGAATGCGTTCGACGTAACCGCTTTCTCTGAGCGCCACGAGGGGTTCTTCCGGCAATCCACGCACTTTGCGCCATTCATGTACCAGCGGTCGCACGTCGAACCAGAAGCCCTGCCGCAGGCATTCTTCAGCCTCCACCAGGCGGCATTCGTCCTGCAGCGTGGCGAGTCGTTCTCGATCAACCAGCGCCGCTTTTGCGAAGATCTCCTGCGCCGTGCAAACGGTCTGGACCATAGCTTCCATCTTGCCTTTCAGATTGTGGCTCTGGTCAACCATGAATGCTGTGGTCTCCATGGCGCCATCTTCAGATAGCAACTCGTGGAAGATGCGGAAGACCTGGTATGGATCGATCGAACCCAGCGTCAGATCATCGTCGGCATAGCGGCGATCGTTGAAGTGGAAACCGCCAAGCATCTTCTCGCGCATGAGCCATACGACGATCTGTTCAATATTCTGCCCCTGATAGTGGTGGCCGGTATCGACCAGCACCTGAGCCTTTCTGCCCGTCTCTCGCGCGATCAGCAATGACATGCCCCAGTCAGCGAGGTCGGTGTGATAAAAGGCGGGCTCGAATGGCTTATATTCCACCAGCAGCCGCTGATCCTCGCCCAGTTCACTATGCACTTCGGCAAGCGCCCCCGCCATCCAGTCGATACGACGGCGAATGCTCTGCGAGCCGGGATAGTTCGACCCGTCCGCCAGCCATAGTGAAAGATCCCGGGAACGGAGCGCCTTGGCGATGGCGACGGATTCCACGAGATGATTGATGGCCTTCCTGCGGATTCCGGGGTCCGGATTGCAGATGGATCCGAATTTGTAGTCCTGGCTCTCGAAAAGGTTCGGATTGATTGAACCCGAGCGAATGCCGTGCTCGGCTTCGAGGCTTCGAATCCTGGCGGCATCGCGCAGCCCGCCCGGCAGATCCCATGCGATGTGCAGCGCCAGGGTTGGAGTGCATCCGGTAAGTGCGTGCACCTGCGCGGCATCAGAGAATTTCTCCTCGATTGTGGCTGCCGCCTCGGCCTGCAGGAATTTGCCGAACCGAGTGCCGGTGTTTGCAAAGCCCCAGGAGGGCAACTCAATCCGCAGCGAATCAAGAGCTTTGCTGACCTGCTCCAGGTGTGCCGTCACCGCTGTGGTTCTCCCATTTGAAATAAGTTCCCAGTTAAAATGCCATGGTACTGCCCGCTAATCGAGGCGTCAAAGGAAGAATTGTGGAGCGGCGAGAGTTCTGATTTCTTGAGCGAAATCGGGGGGTGTGTTGTGACGCGTGTGTGTTTTCTTTTGAGGGTTCGAGCCGAGAGACTTGCAGAGTATCGTGAGCGCCACAAGGCCGTTTGGCCGGAGATGCTGGACGCGCTGCAGGCCACAGGCTGGCATAACTACTCGTTGTTCCTGCGGCCTGACGGTCTTCTAGTCGGGTACCTCGAGACGCCGGATTTTGAGCGGGCTCGCGCCGGCATGCAGAACCATCCGGTCAATGCTCGATGGCAGGCGGAAATGGCGCCGTTCTTTGAGTCGCTCGGGAACGGAACAGCCGACGCCAGCATGATGCCGCTGGAGGAAGTTTTCCACCTCGATTGAGATCGGAATTGAGGGAGCCAAATGCGCTCATCGTTCATTCGTGCGCCTCGACAAACACGATGGAATCGCCGTCGGGATCCTGAATCGTCACCGCCTTCTGGTGTCGCATCGCGGCGATACCGAGCGAATTAAGCCGTTTCTGCGTGCTACGGAGGTTGGGAACCGAAAAGATGATGTCAAACGGCAGCGCGCTCGGCGTAGCAACGGTCGCAGGCAGGAATTCAATTTGCTGGCCGGGAGATGAGGGCAGCGCGAGCGTGGGATATCCGGGGACAAGGGACCGATCGCTGCGCTCAAACGAAAGCTTATCGATGTAGAACGTCTCTGCGGCTGCAGGATCGGCGAAGGGAATGCCGACGCCTGCAATGCGGTCGGCGATGCGGTTTGGACCGAGATGCTGACCGCGGTCGAGCGTGTGTCGCGATCCCGGCATGTATTGCGTGTACTCGATGTTTTGTGTCGCGGCCCCGCGTAAATCCGACGGTGGCCCCGGTTGATCGGGTCCCTGCAGGGTGAAGAGCAGATTGCCTGCTCCGGCCTTTCGGACCTGATTGGGCGAAAGTCCGTGACTCACGTAGTCCTGATGAACCGCGTTCAAATCCGCGGCTTCGAAGCACACGTGCATGAACCCAACCGCGGAAGACGCATCGCGTCGCGGATACAGCTCAATAAACTGCCGGTCATTGATCTTGAAGAATGCCTCTGTCGGTTTGCCACCCTGGTCCATGGCGAAGGCTTCTTCAAATCCGAGCTGATGGAAGAATGAGCGCGCCCGTTCGAGGTCGGCCACGCGGATCGCCACGTGCGCGATGCCGGTGAGATTGGGTGTCGCCGGTGGAGCGGAATCCGGAGTCTGTCCGCCGGCGTGGAGGCAGCAACTGAACACAATCGCAACTGCGGCGCGAAAAACGCCGCGTGCA
>DASZYN010000002.1:0-1778 GCA_035545435.1 Acidobacteriaceae bacterium
TCAGGATTGGGCGGGTTGGGCGACGCCGGCTCCGGCGATTGGGCAAAGCCGAGAGATCCCGCAAGGAGCAGCGAGACAACAAGAGCGGGGATACGACGGGGGCGCGTCATCGGCGTCAGTTCTGCCCGGCCTGGGGCTGCGGCGGCGTCGTCGATCCGGCAGGAGTTCCTTCGGGTTGGGGCTGCTGGCGCATGCGCGATCCAGACCCTCCGGCCGAGGGCGGCCCGCCGTTGCCAAAACGCCGCTCGCCCGGCTGCCGCGGCTCCATCACGACTACGTTGGTCGCGAGGAAGTTGTTCCCCTGCACAGCGCCTTCGGCGTGCATCATTTCGCCGACTTTAATGTCGGGGAAGGTGATGTCGGTCGCCTGGCCGCGGGTACCTTTGTGGAACGTGGTGTTTTCGTCGACGGCGACGGTCTGCGTGACTTTGTCGGGGCGTTCGATGGTGAGGGTCAGATCTTTGATCGCGGTGATGCGGCCCGCGGTCCAGGTTTTGCCGAAGGTCGCGCGGCGCTTCTCGGCCTCGGCCGCTTGCTGTGGGTCGAGCACCATGACGAACATGGCGCCAATGGTCTTTGCCTGCTCGTCGAGATTGCCGCCGGCGATCACGGTGTCGCCGATTTTGATGTCGGCGATCTTTGCCTCCTCGCGATTCTTGCGGATGCGGGAGTTGGGGCCGGTTTCGATTTTGAAGGTCTGGCCCTGATCGTCCTGGATGGTGAGTTCAGTACCGGAGATAGCGGTGACCTTGCCCATGGTGCCGCCGCTGCCGGGACCGAACATGCCGCCACCGGGGCCCATGCCGAAGCCGCGACGAGGGCCTTCCTCCGGCGGTTGCTCCTGCGCGCGGAGAATCGGGGCGACGCAGAGTGCAGTCAGAGCAACACAAAGCGTGAGACGTGCAAGGCGCGAGCGGAACATGCTGATCCTCATCCAGACAGAGGCGGTGTGAGGCCGCTCTGATTATGCCGGAATAGACGCATTTTTCGCCGGAAAGACGCGGTGAACGCCTCACAGCACGGCGCGAAACCTGCGGGTGAGGAAGCGGAAAAACCTTCCGCTGCATCCATGCCGCGCAGGTTAAAGATACTTCAAGAAGTGAAAATTGCACCCTGGTGGGAAGCTGGCGCATCCCATGCCCCTGAGGGTGGTAGTCTGACGGGCATCCCCAGCCCCGATGGCTCTCAGCTGGGAAGATTTTAAAAGGGACGGGCCATGAGCGTACTCGCCACAACTGTGCTTGCGGAAGAATTTTGTCGCGTGCGGAGCCAGAGTCTCGCGCTCTGCGCGCCGCTGACTCCTGAAGACATGATGGTGCAATCCTGCGCGGACGCGAGCCCGGCGAAGTGGCACCTGGCGCACACGACCTGGTTTTTTGAGACCTTTGTGCTGCGCGAATTCGTGCCGGCCTATAAGCCGTTTCACAAAGACTTCATCTGGCTGTTCAACAGCTACTACAACGCGGTGTCAGAGCAGCCGGAGAAGAAGCTGCGTTCGTCGTTTTCGTGGCCCAGGGCGGAGGAGATCCTCGCGTACCGGCATCATGTGGACGCGGCAATGGAGGACTTCGCGGCGGGCGAGATTCCGGAGGCGGCGCGCGAGCGCATTGTGCTGGGTCTCAATCACGAGCAGCAGCACCAGGAGCTGCTGATCACCGACGTCAAGCACGCGTTCTGGTCGAATCCGCTGCACCCGGCTTATATACAGGGAACGGACGCGATTCGCGGCGCGGGCGGGGCTGCTCCGCTGCGCTGGGTCGAGTTTGCCGGCGGCATGG
>DASZYN010000003.1:0-4506 GCA_035545435.1 Acidobacteriaceae bacterium
CCGTCACCATGCTCATCGAGTCCAGCCCCGCCTCCCTCGATCCCCGCATCGGCACCGACGGCCAGGCCGAGCACATCGACTCCTTGCTGTTCGATCCCCTCGTCCGTCGCGACGAGCGCTTCGGCCTCCAGCCCGCTCTCGCAATTAAGTGGGAAATACCCGACCCGCGCACCTGGGTCTTCCACCTCCGCACCGATGCCCGCTTTCACGACGGCCGCCCCCTCACCTCGCGCGACGTGAAGTACACCATCGACTCGATTTTGGATGGAACGGTCATCTCCGTGAAAGCCGGCTCCTTCACGACTCTTGACCGCATCGACGCGCCCGATCCCGCGACCGTTATCTTCCACCTCAAGCAGCCCGATCCCTCGCTCCCCTTCAACCTCTGCGATGGCGCTATCGGCATCGTTCCGTATGGATCCGGCCGCGACTTCTTTCGTCACCCGATCGGCAGCGGCCCCTTTACCTTCGTCAGCCAGCAACTCGACCGCGACGTCGTCATCGCCCGCGCTCCGTCGTACTGGGGACCCCTTCCCAACATCCCGCGCGTCCGCTTCGCCGTCGTCCCCGACGCCACCACCCGCGCCCTTGAACTCAAAAAAGGCTCCGCCGACGTCGAAAGCAACGCGCTCCCCGCGGACGAGGTCAACGCCCTCGCCCGCGATTCGCATCTTGCTATGGATGACGGACCCGGCACGGTCCTCAACTACATCGTCTTCAACACCCGCGACTCAATCCTGCGTGACGTCCGTGTCCGCACCGCCATCGCCCTCGCCATCAACCGCCCGCTGCTCATCCAGGCGCTCTACCGCGGACAGGCGCGCCTCGCCGAAAGCCTGCTCCCGCCGCAACACTGGGCCTGGGTCTCCACGCCGCCCCACAACTACGACCCCGCCCAGGCTAACGCCCTCCTCGACCAGGCCGGCTACCCGCGGAACGCACACGGCATCCGCTTCCACATCGGCATGAAGACCTCCAACGACGAAACCGTGCGCCTCACCGCCGTCGCCATCCAGGAGCAGCTCGCCCAAATCGGCATCGCCCTCGACCTGCGCAGCTACGAGTTCGCGACCTTCTACGCCGACCTGGCTCGGGGCGTGTTCCAGCTCGCTCCCGGCCGCTGGATCGGCGGAAATGAGAATCCAGACATTTTCCGCTACGTGTACGCCACCGCCAGCTTCCCGCCCAACGGCGGCAATCGCGGCTTTTATTCGAGCCCGGAGATGGACCGCCTCATCGCCGATGCCGCCTCAACCCAGGCCGCGCAACAGCGCCTCGCGGACTACGCCCGCATCCAGCAACTCGCCGCCCACGATCTCCCCGACATCAATCTCTGGTACCTCGACTCGGTCATCGTCCACAACAAACGCCTCGGCAACATCCACCCGAATCCCTCCGGCACCTTCGATTTCCTGCGCACCGCCACGTTGCAGCGGTGAAATAAGGACAAACTAACAACCAGCGAATACCGGGCTGAGTTCGAGCGAAAAAACGAGCTGTTTTCCTGGCTCTTCACTCGCTTTCTCGAAGCTTGCTCGCTGGTCACTCGCGTTTTGCTTTGCGCCTCTACCCAGCTTTTCTCTCGATTCTGGCTCGATATCCGCGCGCACTTGGCTCGCTTCTCGCTTCGTCTCCGTTACCCTGAAACCATGCCCCTCACGCTCCCCGAAGGCCCCTTCTCCGCCTACCTCTTCGACATGGACGGCACCATCGCCGACTCCATGCCCCTGCACTACATCGCCTGGAAGCAGGCTCTCGCCGAATACGGCTGTTCCGATTTTCCTGAAGACCTCTTCTACTCGTGGGGAGGCATGCCCGTCCGCGAAATCATCTCCACGCTCAACCAGCGCCACGCGCTTTCGATGCCGGTCGAAGAGGTCGCCCGCCGCAAGGAAGGCCTCTACTACGAACTGCTCCCGCAGCTCACAGCCGTCCCCGAAGTCCTCGAGCAGATCGAAGAAGCGCACCAGCGAATCCCCTTCGCCGTCGTCTCCGGTTCCACGCGCGACTCCGTCACAGCCTCGCTCCGCGCCCTCCATCTCGAAAACAAGTTCGACGTCCTCGTCTGCGCTGGCGACTACACCAACGCCAAGCCCGACCCCGAGCCGTTTCTGCTCGCCGCAAAGAAGCTCAACGTCCCACCCGCATCGTGCCTCGTCTTCGAAGACACAGCGATGGGCATCGAAGCCGCCACCCGCGCCGGCATGCAATCGGTCCGCATCCTCCAACCCTGGGAGCGCCCAAAAGCACAGCCCGTCGGTTGACGGCCGCCTACTTCGGCCGCAGTTGCGACTCCGTTTGCACTCCCGGATCGAAATGCAGCGGCAGCCCCGTCGGCTTGTACTCGTACGTGTCGTTCGTCTCCGCGCGCAGCTCGTCCAGCCGCTTCTTCAAATGCGCGGTGATCTCCTCGTATCCCGCCTTGCCGTAGAGATTGTTCGCCTCGTCCGGATCTTTTTCGAGATCGTATAACTCATACTCCTGCGGCTCGAGAAAGAAGTGGATGTACTTGTACCGCTCCGTTCGCACCCCGCGGCACGGCCGCACATTTTCGAATCCCGGATACTCGTAGTACTCGTACAGCCAGTCCTTCCGCCACGCCACGCTCCGGCCCTCAGCCAGCGGCATCATGCTTTTGCCCTGCATCTCCGGCGGCGCGACCCCCGCAATATCCAGCAGCGTAGGCGCCATGTCCAGATTCAGCACCATCTCCTCTTTCGCCGTTCCCGCCTTCACCCGCCCCGGCGCGCGCACCATCATCGGCACGCGGATCGAAGGCTCGTACATCAGGCGCTTGTCGTAGAAATGATGCTCGCCGAGAAAGAAGCCGTGATCCGAGCTCAGCAGAAACGCCGTCTCCTCCGTAATCTTCTGCCGCTCCAGTTCCTTCCAGATCGCCCCAACATTGCGATCGTTGTCCTCGACGCCCGCATAGTGATCCTTCACCAGCTCTTCCAGCGATCGCGGATCGTCGCTGAACACTTCCGAATATCCAATCTTGTTGTCTGCATCCGCTACTGCGCGCGGCTTGCCCGGATACCCCTTCAAATCCTCGTCGAACGTCGCCGGCTTCCGAATCGGCACCCCGTTGAAGTCATTCACCATATCCTTCGGCCGATAGAACGGCGCATGCGGCGCATAGAACCACAGGAAAAGACAGAACGGCTTCGTGCGCTCCTGGGCGAGCCACTCCACCGCTTTCTGCGTCAGCAGCGTGTCGACATACTGGCCCGCATACAGCTTCGCCGGCCCATACTTGCCCTTCACGCCCTCCGTGATCCGCGGCCGATAGTAGTCCGCCTGGCCCACGAACCCAAAGTAGTAATCCCAGTCGTGGTCCATCAGCGCGCCTTCCACATGCGACTTGCCGAGGAACGCCGTCTCATACCCGGCTTTCTGCAACAAATCCGACACCAGAGGCAGCCGCGGCGCAATCTTCCCCTCCACATTCGACACCGCGCCCGTGGTGTGCGAGTACATCCCCGTCAGCATCGTCGCGCGCGAGGGCAGGCACAGCGCATTCACCACGAACGCGTTGCGGAAGGTGCATCCCTCGCGGCCGATGCGGTCCATGTTCGGCGTCTGCAGCAGCCTGTTTCCCGCCGAGGAGAACTCGTCCCAGCGCAGCCCCTCACCCACGATGCAAACGATGTTCGGCTTCTTGCTGTGGTCCCCCGCCTCAAGCGCCAGCGTCTCCAGCGCATCGAGGCCGCACGCGGCGCTCCCCACTGCACCCGCCAGATATTTCAGAACCGTTCTGCGCGTCTCCATTTCGTCTCCCGTCCACATGCGCCGAATCGTGTCGACTTTCAACAACCTGCTGTCAACCAAATCAAAACAAAGCAGCATTGATAGACCCCCGCCCGCGCGGTGTCAAGCATGCGCCGCGTATCATCGATTCCTATGCAGACCGGGTTCCACGTCATGACCAAGCCCATTGGGCCGATCTGCAACCTCGACTGCAGCTACTGCTTTTACCTGGAGAAAGAGAAGCTGTACCCCGGCACGCGCCAGTGGGCGATGGCCCCTGCAATCCTCGAGCGCTACATCCGGCAGTACATTGCCGCGCAGCCGCTCGACGAAATCCACTTCGCCTGGCAGGGCGGCGAGCCCACCCTCCTCGGTATCGACTTCTTCCGCACCGTCGTCGAGCTCCAGCAAAAATACGCCGCCGGCAAAACCATCCACAACGCACTCCAGACCAACGGGACCCTGCTTGACGATGCCTGGTGCGAGTTCTTCGCCGACAACGACTTCCTCGTCGGCCTCTCCATCGATGGGCCTCGCGAACTGCACGACAGCTATCGCGTCGACAAGGGCGGCGCGCCCACGTTCGATCGCGTGTTGCGCGGCCTCAACCGCCTCAAAGCCCATCAGGTCGACTTCAACACCCTCACCGTCGTCAACCGCCGCAACTCCGAGCATCCCCTTGAGGTCTACCGCTTTCTGCGCGATACCGGCAGCGGCTTCATCCAGTTCATCCCTGTCGTCGAGCGCAAAGCCGCC
>DASZYN010000004.1:5000-7804 GCA_035545435.1 Acidobacteriaceae bacterium
CAGTCGCTCATTTCCTCCTGGGTGCCGGTTCCCGCATTCGTGCAAATGTATGGGGCGGCGCCAATCCTGCGGCACCATTCGACAAACTCCGCCGTACCGAAGGTGTTCGGATCCTCGACGCCCCAGGCCTTGTCCAGCGCCGGCTGGCGGTTGTCTCCCACACCGTCGCGCCAATGATAGGCCGAGGCAAAGCAGCCGCCGGGCCAGCGGACTACGGGAATCTTCAGCTCGCGCAGGGCCTCGATGACGTCGATGCGGAACCCACGGTGGTCCGACAGCGGCGATCCGGGATCGAAGACGCCGCCGTAAACCTGGCGATGAAAATGTTCGAGGAATTGCCCAAAAAGCATGCGGTTGAACGGAGTGAGAGGAGCCGAAACATCGATCCTCAACTCACCCGCAACCGCTCCCGGAGAATCGAAACCGGCAAGGTTCCGCGCCAGCAGGCTCGAGTCAAGAACTGCGGCGCCTGCGCCCTGGGCAAACTGCCGCCGAGTGGGAAGAAACCCAGCATCCTTCATAGACGAGACGGTCCTTGTCGAAGCTGGCTTGAAAGTGCGTCCCGATTCTACTGCATGAAACGGCCAGTCTTGCGTGTCCTTCGAAGAACCCGAAGAAGCCGCAACGATGCACGCTAGTGTGGTGTTTCTGAAGTTCCTTTCCCTTGTCATCCCGACCGGACCCTGAGCGTAGCGAAGGGGAAGCGGAGGGACATGCTTCTCTTCCGCATAAAGAAGTTTCGGAAGCACCACGCTAGTGCCGCTGGATGAGGCCCAGGTCCGTCAGCCCGTTCACGAAGAACTGCATGGCCAGCGCGACGAGTAACAGGCCCATGATTCTCACCAGGATACGAATACCGGTTTCCCCCAGGAATCGCCGGATGCGGTCCGCGCCGCTCAGCACAAGATAGCTGACGAAGGCGGTGATCGCGATCGAGCCAAGGATCGCCATCATTTGCCAGTGGTCGGGCGCTTCTCCTACCAGAACCATCACGCTCGAAATCGCGCCGGGACCGGCCAGCATCGGGATCCCCAGCGGCACGATGCCCGCATCCTCCTTCGCCGCGGCTTCCTGCGTTTCCTCCTGCGATTCCTGCGTGGGGGAGCGGCGAGCCTGCATCATGTCGATGCCGATCAGCAGAAGGATCAGTCCGCCCGCGATTTCAAAAGCCGGGAGCTTGATGCCAAAGAGGGAAAAGATGTACTGGCCCGCAAGGGCAAACGTGATCAGGACGATGAAGCAGGTCAGCGCCGCCTTCCATGCCATGCGGCGGCGGCGCGCCGGCTCAACGTCGGAAGTGATGGCGATAAACGAGGGGATCGCTGCGAAAGGATCGACGAGAAAGAAGATGGAGCTCAGCGCCAGCAGAGAAAACTTCACATAGCTCGAGTTCAGCGCCTGCTCGGCGGCGGCCGTCGGGGACACCATGACGGCAAAGTGTTGAATCAACATGGGCTGGAGATACATTTTTCAGGATATCCGACTCATTGGATGCTCGGGGGTGTCCGCTCGGTCCAGGCCGCCTCGTCGAGCCGAGCAGTTTTGGGAATCGACCGAGCCGAAGTTGCTCGACCCGATTTGGTTGCCTGTGGATATCCCGCGATTAAGCCCTTCAGCAGCAATGAGCTGCACGATTCTCGGCAGGTTTGGACCCGCTGTTGCATCTCTCCCGGCTGCCCGGATGAAGGTCGCACGCAGGACCGAATTCCGCGCACGGTTCTCGGAGTTTGCACTCTGGAACGATTTTCAAAGCCGGGTTCAAAGCATCACTCCCCGGCCCAGGGAGATGCGCGGTCCCCGAGGCCAGACAACTCAAGTGGTCCATCACGTAAGAGGAGAATGCATGCCCGTTATGATGACCCGATCAGACAAGCCTCCAAGTCAGAAGCTCGCCGAGGTTTCGATTCTTTTGGCGAGCGATTCCGAACGGCACGGAAACACAATGCATCGAGCCCTCGAGCAACACGGGTTGCCGGTTGAATACGCGGGAGATTACGCGCAGCTGGAGTCAGCCCTCCATCAGCGTGCCTTCGATGTCGTGCTGCTGGAAGTGACCAGCGAGGATGCCGTCGAGCCCGCGGTGGCGGCCGCCCTTCGCTTAAAGCGCAGGGATGCGCGCCAGTTCGTCGGCTATCTTGCCGATCCCAATCTGGAAACCAGCGGACTGGCCGGCGATGCGGTGTTTTCGCGCAATGCGGCAAGGCTCCCCGAGGCGCTGCGGCGCTTCGTGGCCGAGGGTGGGAACTAATTCCTTTCAGGGAAGCCCTGCCTGGGTTTTCTTCAGCCAAAATTCAGCAACGCGGAGTACTCTGGCTGCGCTTTGTTCGCGAGGGGGCGAGCCAGCCATGAGAAAACTCTTCACCGCAACATGGATGACGGCGGCTGTTTGCGCCTTGTTATGGGCCAAGGCGCCCGCGTGGGCGCAGGGCGCGGCGGCCGGGCCGTTCCACATCCAGCAGGAGTGGAAGATCGGCGGCGATGGCTTCTGGGACTACCTCGCCGTCGATCCGCAATCGCGATTGCTCTATATTACGCATGGCAATCACGTCGCCGTCGTGGACACGCACGCCGGCAGGCAGGTTGCTGACATCACCGGTCTGCACGGAACCCACGGAGTGGTGTTTTCCACTGACGGCGTCCACGGGTATATCACCGATGGCGGTGCGAATCAGGTGGCCGAGTTCAACCGGAAGACGAACACGATCGAGAAGACCATTCCGGCGGGCACAGGTCCTGACGGCGCCGTGTTCGACCCGTATACGAAGACGGTGTGGGCGTTCAACGGGCGAAGCCACGATGCGACC
>DASZYN010000005.1:0-1565 GCA_035545435.1 Acidobacteriaceae bacterium
CCCATGGCGGCACTGGCGGGGGCGGGTGGCCTCGGCCTGAAAAGCCCGAACGATATGTATGTTGCCATGCTGAAGAGCCAGACGGTCGAAGACGGCATGGTGCAGCGATTCCATCTCGAATCCGACTACAAAGAGAAACGTCTCTCCGACGCGCGCAAGACTTTCGAAAGGCACGCGACAGTGGACGCGTCGGGCAAGGATGGTCTGATTCATATCTCGGTGGAAGCGCGGAATCCGGATCGCGCTGTTGAGCTGGCGAATGGTTATATCGACCAGTTCCGGAAGCTCTCCCAGAATCTGGCGATTACAGAAGCACAACAGCGGGTTCTGTTCTTCCAGCGACAGCTGGAGCAGGCCAAAGACAGTCTGGCGAACGCGGAAGTGGGTCTGCAGAAGACCGAGCAGAAGACAGGACTGATCGAGCTGGACAGCCAGGCACGCGCCCTGATCGCTTCTGCGGCGAGCCTGAGAGCGCAAATCGCGGCGAAAGAAGTGCAGATCCAGGCGATGCAGACGTTTGCATCGGGAGGGAATGCGCAGCTGCTCCAGGCGGAACAGGAACTGGATGGCATGCGAGCTCAGCTGGCCAAGCTGGGGGGCACGGAAGATAACCCCAACACTTTGATCATGCCGAAGGGCAAACTGACCGAAGCGGGCCTGGACTACGTGCGGAAGCTGCGCGATGTGAAGTACTACGAGACGATGTTCGACATTCTCGCCCGCCAGTTCGAGATTGCAAAACTGGATGAAGCCAAGGAAGGCTCTCTGATTCAGGTCGTGGATCCGCCCGTCCGGCCGGATCGCAAATCGTTTCCGAAACGCGGCCTGATCGTCGCGATCGCGACTGCGGCCGGCTTCCTCATCGGCATTCTGGCGGCGCTTGTGCAGGCCGGCTGGAGCCGGCTGAAAGAAGACCCGGAGGCGAGAGGCAAGCTAAGTCTGCTGCGCCACGCGTTGCGGAGCAAGAGCTCGTCCATCCCGTAATTTTGGCCGCGGCCGTGCAGGCCGAGGTCGCGCTATTCGGGCAGATCCTTCGATCCCGTGATCGTCAGCCTGCCCAAAATGCCACCAGGCGTTGTTGCGGATTCAGGCGAAGAGCCCCCAACCCATATCTGATATTCACCGGCGCGCATGGCACGATGGCCGCCGCTGTCCACCTCGCTGAGATCGCGGTCATTCAGCCTGAACCGCACAACGGCGCTCGCATGGGCAGCCAGATGGACGCGCTCAAAGCCCTGGAGGCTGCGCAGAGGATAGCCCTTGCCTGCGGGCGGGATCAGGTAGAGTTCGGCGACTTCGTCCCCGGCACGATTCCCGGTGTTGGTGACCTTGACTTCGGCGGTGAGCGGATCGCCCGCGGTGAGCGAGCTTGAGGATAGCTTGAGATCGGAAAAGCTGTAAGTCGAATAACTCAGGCCATAGCCAAAACCATAAAGGGGCTCGCCGGTGAAGTATCGATAGGTGCGGTTCTTCATGTTGTAGTCGTCGAAAGGCGGGAGCTGCGAATCCGAGGCGTAGAAGGTGACAGGCAAGCGGCCCGAAGGATTCGTCTTTCCGGTGAGGAT
>DASZYN010000006.1:0-3621 GCA_035545435.1 Acidobacteriaceae bacterium
TGTCTTCATCGCTCTTGATCTCGTTCAGCGCGGCGTAAAGTGTCGTCGTTTTTCCCGATCCGGTTGGGCCCGTTACCAGAACCATCCCGTAAGGCTCGCGGATGTACCGGCGAAATCGCCTCAGATCGTCTTCGTGGAAGCCGACCACATCCAGCGTCAACTGACGAAACTTCTCGCTCATCGATTCCTTGTCCAGCACGCGAAGCACGGCGTTTTCGCCATGCACCGTCGGCATAATGGAGACGCGGAAGTCGATCAGACGACCCTTGTATCGCACGCGGAAGCGTCCATCCTGCGGCACGCGACGCTCAGCGATATCCAGTTCGCTCATGACCTTGATACGCGACAGAATGGTCAGGTGATGCTCACGCGCAATGGGAGCCATGGCAGGCTGCAGCACACCGTCGATGCGGTACTTCACATGGAGCGAATCGTCGTAGGTCTCAATGTGAATGTCCGACGCCCGCCGTTCCAGCGCCGTGAAGATCGTCGTATCCACCAGGCGAATGATCGGGCTGATGTCCTCTGAAGAGGTCAGCTTCTCAATCGAGATGTTCTCGTCGGAATCCTCGCCTGCCGACAGCACATCGAAGGTCATTCCCTCCGATGCTTCATCCAGCACGCGCTGGCTCTGCTCGGTCTTCTTCAGCAGATCGGTGATCTGCGACAGCGTCGCCACCCGCGTGACGATGCGCTGCCCCAGCAGGCCGCTGATCTCGTCCAGCATCATCAGCTTGCTTGGATCGCTCACCGCGATGATCAGCCTGTCCTCTTCCTGCTCCAGCGGCACGAAGTTGTAGCGGAACATCATGTCCACCGGCACGCTGCGCAGCACCTCATGCCGGATGCGGAAGTTGCGCAGGTCGATGAACTCCGAGCGATAGCGACGCGCCAGCGCCTGCGCCTGGGCCGTTTCGTCCGCCTCGGACGCAATGGGAACCGGAATGGGGGGAGCCTGAGCCATGGTCGGGATACCTCTGTGAAACACCTGCCTAAACGATCACTTGCAACGCGCTAACTCACAACTCTCAACTCACGCCTCTTCACTCTTCACTCTCAACTCTTCACTCTCAACTCACAACTCACTCAGCTTCTGAAATTCTGCGCGTTGCTCATCGAGAAAATCGGCAGATACAGCGCGATCAGAATAATCACCACAACCACGCCCATCACGATCAGAATCGCCGGCTCGATCAGGGCCAGCGCCGCGGTCAGGGCCGTCTGCACGTCCTCTTCAAAAAATTCAGCCACCGAATTCAGCATTCCCGGCAGTGCCCCTGTCGATTCGCCTACCTCGATCATCTCCGTGGACAGCTCCGGGAAAACCTTCGTTGCTTCCAGGCTCCTCGCCAGCCCTTTGCCTTCGCGTACCGACGTCACCGCCGAAAACACCGATTTCGCAATCCGCCGGCTCGTGATGGACTTCGCCGCCGTCTCCAGCGACGGCACCAGTGGGATGCCTCCACTGAGCAGCGTGGAGAGCGTGCGCGCGAACATCGCCACCTGGTACTTCAGCCAGATCTTTCCAAACAGCGGCAGCCGAATCCGGATGCGGTCGATGCGGTCCGCGCCCCCTTCGCTGCGGCTCCACCGCCACAGCAAATAGCCGATCAGCGCCAGAGCCGGCAGAATGTACAGCAGATACTTCTGCGCGCCCGTCCCCAGCGACAGCATCAGCAGCGTGATCGAGGGCAGCTTCGTCCCGATCTGGTCGTACAACTTCGCAAACTGCGGCACCACAAACGTGATCAGGAAGATGAACAGGCAAATCACCAGACTGATCAGCATCAGCGGATAGATCAGCGACGCGATCAGCTTCTTGCGAAACGCCAGCGCCACCCGCTGGAACGACAAATACCGACCCAGCACCTCTTCCAGATTCCCCGACCGCTCCCCCGCCAGCAGCGTCGTCGTATACATCAGCGGAAACGCGCCCTGCGCCTCGAATGCCGACGAGATCGGCTCCCCCGTTCGCACGCGCGCAGCCACGTTCTGCAATTGTCCCGAGAAATTCGCGTTCTTCTGGCTCTTCGCCAGCATCTCCAGCGATCCCAGAATGGGCATGCCCGCCCGAATCAGCGTCAAAAATTGTTGATTGAAGATCAGGAATGTCTCGAGCTTCGTCTTCCTCGCGCTGCCCGTCAGCCCCCGCGGCTTCACCGAGTAGACAAAGTACCCCGCCTGGGAGAACCGCGTGCGCAGCTCTTCCGCAGTCGCTGCCGACTGAATCTGCTCCTGCACGTGGCCGCGCTCATCGGCCAGCCTGATCACGAATTCTGCCATAGTTTTTGGCTATACGATTCTTCGGCTGCCTGCCTTTTCGCCTTCGGCCGCCACACCTCTTCCGGCGCCGGAATACGCCCGCGCCGGCCCTGGAGATGCCTCCTTCCAGCGTAGCAGTTCGGCGCTCCACACGCCTCTGGCGCAGGGTTTCGTGGACTAGACGTTTCCAGGCGCCAAAATGCTCACTTGTGCAGCTCCCCCAGGTTGATTTTCCCGATTTTCCCGTCCGATCCCACCGCAAATGGCAGGCTCAGAGCATTCCAGTTCGCGCCGGTTTCGACGCCATCCAGCGGCTTCCAGTGCCGGCCGCCGTCCCAGCTCACATCCGACCCCGTGGGCCCCACCGCAATCCATGCATTCAGGTTCGCGTCCCAGTTCACGGCCGACCGGTACCCGCCAGGCGCCTTTTCCGAGGCTTTCCAAGTCTTTCCGTCAGGCGTCCACGCCGAGGTCCCTGCGCTGACGTCCGGTTTCGCATAGTCTCCGCCCACCGCCACCGCCGCCCTCACCCGCCCGTTCCACCAGGCGGCTCGTACCGAAAATGCCCCCGCTGACGCGCTGCCGCCCGCCATGGGCAGCGGCTGCCGATGAAACGTCCAGTGATCCGAGCAGTCGGGAGCGGCCTCCCCGTCACCCTCACCTGGGCAATCGCTCATTCCCTCGTAAAGAAACGCCCCGCCCTGTCCGCCCGTCACGAACCACACCCGATGATCAGCCGCCAGCGAGGAATTGCTGGCAGCGAACGCGGCGATGCTCAGTCCATCCGTCGTTAGTCCAGGAGACTGAATCTTCGTCCACGTCGCTCCGCCGTCCCCGGTCCGGAACAGTGGAAACGCCCCGTCCACCGGATCGCCCAGCAGGTACCCAACCTGCCGGCTGCTGAAGACGATCGAATCGAAAAACCCTTCCTTGTCCGGATCGGTCAGCACCAGCGTCCAGTGCGAGCATCCGTCCGTCGTGCGATACACCCGCGACTGCTCCCCGGTCCCGCTCGACATCACCACAGCCGTGTTCGCGTCCCACGCCCACAGGCCCCGGAAATCCAGCTTGTCTGCATCCGGAGGCATCGCGCAGCTCTGCCACTCATAACCGCCGTCTTCGGTGCGCAGAACCGTGCCCTCGGCGCCGCTCGCCCAGGCCACTCCCCCGCCCAGCGACTGCACACCGCGCAGGCTCACCGTGGTTCCGCTCCTTTCGAGAACCCATGCGCCCGATTGACTGTTCAGACCCTGCCCCCAGGCAAAGCCGCCGAGCGCCAGCAGCATTCCCAGGCAGCTTGCACGCCTCAGCATGGCGGCATGCTACCGGCCCAGGGCACCCGGAAAACATCCCACGGAA
>DASZYN010000007.1:0-13001 GCA_035545435.1 Acidobacteriaceae bacterium
CGTTGCGCCCCTGGTGAGCCACGCGCTGGGCGCAATGCTGCTGAGCGGCGCGAGAGAGTCGCACCTGGACACGTCACTCGACGTGCGGGTGTTTGCCTTTGCAGCCCTGATGGCGGTGACGGCGACGCTGGTGATCGGCCTGGTGCCGGCGCTTCGCGCGACCTCCCGCGATCTGAACGAGCAGATCAAGAGCGGGCAGCACAGTACGCAGAAGCAGGAGCGGCACCGGTGGTTGCCGCGGGCACTGATGTCGGTAGAAGTAGCGCTCGCGCTGGTGCTGGTGGTGGGCGCCGGACTGCTGGCATCGACGCTGGTGCGGCTGTATCGGTCCGGCGAGGGGTTCGATCCCCACGGCGTGCAAAACGTCGCGTTCAGCATGGAAAAGAGCGGGATGAACCATGCGTCGCTGATGGCCTTCTACCAGCAGATCGGCGAAGGACTACGGCGGGTGCCAGGCGTGACTGCGGTGAGTTTTGCACGCATCGTGCCGTTGACCGGTTATGTCTGGGACGAAGATATGTCGGCGTCCGGGGGCAAACCAACCGATACATATTTCAACGCCGTGGGGCCGGGGTATTTCTCGGCGATGCGCATTCCACTCCGCGAAGGACGGGATTTCGGGTGGAATGAGACGACGGCCGAAGGCGGGAAGATCGTGCTGAATGCGCAGGCGGCGAAGCTGCTGTTCCCCCATGGAGGCGCGCTGGGACGCATCGTAAATCGGAGCCGTGGGCCGAAGGAATCGCCGCTGCCTTACGAGGTGGTGGGTGTGGTGGGGGATGCGAAGTACGAGGATCTCCGTTCCCAGGCTCCGCCGGCCGCATATACGGCGATGACTCAGGAGGAGGGGAAGGACTCACCATCGTCGTACTACGCGGTGGTGCGGACGAGCGGGGATGCCGGATCGGTGGCGTCTGCCGCGCGAAAATTAGCGCAGCATTTGGCCCCCGGAATTCCGGCGCCGGTAACGACGTCCATGATGACGACGGTGGACGATTCGCTGAGCGCCGAACGGATGATGGCCCTGCTCTCTGTTTTCTTTGCGGCGTGCGCACTGCTGGTGACAGCGATCGGCCTTTATGGAACGCTGGCCTACGCGACGGCACGGCGAACCAGTGAAATCGGCATCCGGATGGCGCTGGGCGCGCGCCGCTCGCAGGTGGTCGGGTTGGTCTGCAGTCAAAATGCGCTTGTGGCTCTCGTCGGAACCGCTGTGGGGCTGATCGCTGCGCTGCTGGCATCGAAGGCTCTGGCCAGCTTCCTGTACGGCACCGGCGCACAGGACCCGTGGGTTCTGATCGGCTCGGTCGCGGCCCTGGCGGTCATCGCGAGCGCGGCGTCGCTGTTGCCGGCTCTGCGAGCAGCGCGGATCAATCCCGTGGTTGCGATTCGATGTGAATAAACCCACGGTTTCAGCCGTAGTACTGCAGGTGGGCCCAGAACTCCTGCCACGGCTCTCGCAGGCCGCGGCAGACGTAAAGGTCCGGCTTGCCAATCGAGGAGGTACGAATGCCCACTGAGTTGGTGACTCGTCCCGCAACGAAGCACGATTCGAAATGTTGGCGCAGGAAGTCCGGATCCCCGTCGATCACGATGAGGGTTTGCGGCGGCGGATCCCCATACCCGCGAGCCCATGAGGAATTCATACCGCTGATCGCGGGCGGCAGATGGTACGCCGGACCATACAAATCAATGGCGCCGGTTTCACCGTCGTCCCCGGTCGCAATCGCCAGCCTCGATTGATCCTCCGCCGGCAGGCCATCGCGGATGTGCGCCACCTGGGCGACCATCTCGGGCCAGCCGATTTGAGAATTGAAGTTGCCGCCGGTGCAGGCGTCCGCAAAATGCCACCACGCAGTGCCGACGGGAGCGACAGGAACAGCGAGGGCAGTGATCGAGAGCCCGCTGATCACGAAGGATTGCCAGGTCGTACTCCGAACCCAGCCCGCCGCACCTGGCGACAACGTTGCAAGCCAGTGCTCAGCCTGGACCGCTCCGGCAGCGAAGAGCATCGGGTACGCCGGGGAAAGATAGTAGTCGCGCCCGTGGACGACAAACAAGGTGAGGGCCGGAATGACATACATCCAGCCCAGCAGGCGCCAACGTTTGCCCCCGGGCTTGCGGAAGACGTACCAGAGCCCACCGAGCCAGAAAGGCACCGTGACCGGGTTGGTGGTCTTCCAGAGCTGATTCAGGAGGAAGAAATCGGTCGAACCCTGATGAATGTCGCGGGCATGAATGCTGCGGAACCACTGGAGCCAGATGAAGTGGTGGTGCATCTGCCAGAGGAAGTTGGGCAGACACACAAAGACGGCAACAGCAGCGCCCGCCCAGAACCAGAGTGACTTGTAGCAGCGGCGATACGGCGTGAGAAGAAGGCCGACGAGGATTCCGACAATGAGAACGCCGATGGTGTATCGCGTCATGAGGCCAAGGCCAATCGCGGCTCCCACGGCCAGAAACCACCGTGGATCATCTGAAGCCAGGAGTCGCGTGATGCAGTAGCCGGCCAGGACCCACCACAAATAGTCGAACGTCGAATACGACAGGAAGCCGCCGTTGAAGAGACTGAAGCCGCTAATTGCCACGGCAGCGGCGGCGACGAGCTGCGCCCAGCGCAGGCCACCCATGGCGCGAGCGGAAAGACCCGTGAGGATCATCGCCAGGCCCTGAGCAACGGCGGGTAAAAAGCGAAATCCCCTCAGCGAGCTCCCGAAGAGGAGCAGTTCCAGGCGGCCCAGAAACGGCGTGAGAGGTGGATATACCACATATCCCCAGGCGAGGTGCCGGGCGTTGCTGTAGGTGAGCAGCTCATCGCGATGGAAGCCGTAACGGCCATTGACGGCGATGTGCAGAAGCGCAATGGAAAGCCCGGAGAAGAGTAGAAGCGTTGTATCGCTGAGGCGGGTTCGCGGAGCGTTCATGGCATGGATCGAATCGAGGTGCAGGGATGGTTTACACCCGAAGCGGCGACAGATCAGTGATCGCTGCCACCAGTCGCGAAAGGGACTGATATGCTGGCAGCAATCTCACCTCTGCCTTCGCTGAAACTCTCGGAGCACACCAGGCGGTATGGAAGCTTTAGTCGAACTGGATCACGTCTCGAAATCCTACGAAGAAAAAGCCGCAGTCCACGATCTGAGCCTGAAGATCGAGGCCGGCACCATGTTCGGCCTGCTGGGACCCAACGGCGCCGGCAAAACCTCGACGATCCGCATGATGATCGGGATCACGATGCCCGATGCGGGCAAGGTCTCGCTGTTCGGCAAACCCTTCGGCAATCACGCTCTGAAGCGGGTGGGCTACCTGCCGGAAGAGCGCGGTCTGTACAAGAAAATGAAGGTGATCGACCAGCTGGTATTCCTGGCCGAATTACGCGGTCTGGGAGCACTGGAGGCGAAGCGGCGTGCCAAACAGTGGTGCGAAAAGTTGCAGATCGCCGACTCGATCGAAAAGAGAACTGAGGAGCTGTCGAAAGGCATGCAGCAGAAGATCCAGTTCATCTCCACACTGCTGCACGATCCGGAGCTGATCATCATGGACGAGCCGTTCTCGGGCCTCGATCCGGTCAACGCCGTCCTGCTGCAGGACACGCTGGTCGAGCTGAAGAAGAACGGCAACGCGGTGCTTTTCTCCACCCACCGCATGGACCAGGTGGAGAAGCTTTGCGATTCGATTTGCCTCATCAACCGCGGCGAGGCGGTGCTCTCCGGCGGCATGCGCGAGGTGAAATCGCGCTACGAGCGCAACCGGGTGATCGTGCAGTTTGAGGGGAACGACGAATTTTTAGGGCATCCTGCAATCGCCGACGCAAAAAGCTATGTTGGTCACGCAGAGATCAAGTTGAAGCCGCATGCCGACGCCCAGGATCTGCTGCGAACCGCCGCGGCAATGGCGACTATCACGAAGTTCGAGCTGGTGGAACCGTCGCTCGAGGAGATTTTCATCGAAACCGTAGGAGGGCGCGCCGATGCGTGATGGCTTGCTGCGGAACACGCTGCTGATTGCGAAGCGCGAGTACCTGGAGCGGGTACGGAGCCGCGCTTTTCGCATCATCACGCTGCTGGTGCCCATTGGCATGGCGGGGATGATCTTTCTGGTATCGATGAGCGGGAAGAAGCTGGAGGGCCTGCAGAATCTGGCGATTCTCGCGGACGACCCGGGCCTGGCACAGCAGGTGAAGGCGGCGCTGGAGGACGGTGCGTTCAAGCCGAATCGGGTGGAAGTTTACGCTCCGGCGACCGATGCCGACCTGTCGCGCGTGAACGGAGAGATAGCGACGCATCAGATTCAGGGATATCTGAAACTGAAAACCGTCGAGGGAGAGAAGGAGCCTGATGCAACCTGGATTTCGGGCAGCTCGATCAACCTGGTGGGGAAGGAGCAGACCGAGTCGGCGGTTCGATCGGCGCTGATCCGCAGGGAGCTCCTGGCGCGCGGCATGAGGGAAGATCAGGTCCACGACCTGATGCAGGAAACGAAGCTGGAGACGAAGCAACTGAAGAACGGCACGGCGGTTTCCTCGGATTCGGATAAGAGCTTCGCCGGAGCCGACGCGCTGATCATCCTCTTGTACGCATCGGTGCTGATTTATGGGATCAACATCGCGCGCTCGGTAGTCGAGGAAAAGACATCGCGCATCTTCGAGGTGCTGCTGTCCACGGCTTCGGCGGACTCGCTGATGCTGGGCAAGCTGTTCGGAGTCGGAGCAGTGGGTCTGACACAGATGGGAATCTGGGTCGGACTGGTGGTGCTCTATGCCGGATCGGCAATGGCGGCCAGCCAGGGGATCCACGGGCTCAACTCGCTGGGGCTTACCCGCGTCGAGCTGATGTTCTTTCCATTTTTCTTCCTCGGCGGCTTTTTGCTCTACAGTGCACTGGCGGCGGCGCTGGGATCGAGCGTGAGCGGGGACCAGGAAATTCAGCAGTTCAGCTTCATTCTGATTTCTCCGCTGGTGGCCAGCGTGGTGATGCTGCCCTACGTGCTCGGCAATCCCAACTCAACGGCCTCGATCGTGCTGTCGCTGCTTCCGCCGTTCACGCCCATCATTATGTACATGCGCATCTGCGCACAGATGCCCCCCGCATGGCAGGTGTGGCTCTCTGTCGCGTTGCTCGCGGCTTCGGTTTGGGCAATGATTTGGCTGGCAGCGAGAATCTACCGGGTCGGCGTGCTCATGTACGGAAAACGCGCAACGCTGCCGGAGATGATCCGGTGGTTGAAGTACAGCTGATAGGCAGCCGGTAGCCCAACTGTCCTTCAGGGAACCGGATCGCGCGTGCCCATGGGCACCGACTGCCGGCAGGAACGAATGCGGCGGAAACTGAGCGCAAGGCCCTTCGCAATCCCGTACTTCCGAACCGCTTCGACCGAATAGCGGGAGCAGGTGGGCTGGTAGCGGCAGTGGATCCAGCGGCCAGTGATCGGATGCAGATAGTGGTGGTAGCCTGCGACGGCCGCGGTGAAAACCCGCACGCTCACCTGACGCGACGGCGTGCGGAAAGAATCGGCGGCCACCAACGCGGCGAAGACCAGAAAGACCGCGAGCCAGGTCGCCGGATGACGCAGAGCTTTGCCTGGGGGCGGCACGGCGATTCTCTCAGGCTCCGCAGTTCGGGCACTTCACCGCTGCCTGCATTCGCTTATTTCCGCAGTTCGGACAAACAACAAGATTGCCCTGCGGGCGCGCCAGCAGATAGACGATCAGGCCGACGACGCCCGTGAACAGAACGAGCAGCATCCACAGCACGCCATTATCCAGGCCGCGCGCCTTGGCATCGCGAGCCACCCATACCAGGATGGCAATGTTGAGGGCAATGATCGCCAGGAAAAACAGGAGAAAGAAGGAGCCGCAAATGCCGCAGCCGGCTGCGCCTGCAGCCGCTGACGCATCGTCGTTTTGAGCAAGTGCAGAGCCGGTGAAGAGGGCAATTCCTAAGCAAAGCAGAGACAGGCCGGGCTTCCTCATGGGCACTCTTTCGGTGTTCAGTTTTGGGGAGAAAGCTATTGTGCGGCAGTCGGCCAGATGCAGGCAATAGAAAACCGCGAATCAGCAAGCGCCGATTCGCGGTTTCCATACTGGAATGCTGATAAGTCAGGCCCCGCGCGAACGGCGGGCGCTTTCGCCGCCCCGGGAGATGTCTGCAGCCGCACCGGACGAGCCGGGCGCGGGAAAGGGTGTTACCGATCCGGAGCCGCCATTCTCGCCAGCACCATGCGGTGGGCGATCCACCGCTCGCGGCCGGAGGTTCGTGGGCAGGAAAATGGTGAAGACGGTGCCGTGGCGATCAGGGTGAACAGACGAACGCAACTGCATTTCACCGCCATAACGCTGGATGATGGAGCGCGTCACCCAAAGTCCAAGACCGGTTCCACGCTGGCCTTTGGTGGTGAAAAAGGGCTCGCCCAGCCTGCGCTGGACCTCAGGAGGGATGCCGCTGCCGGTGTCCGCAACGGATACGCGGATACCGCGTACCTGCGGATCGCTCCAGCTGCGCGTACTGCGGACGCGCAGGCGCAGCCGTCCCCGCAGGGAGGATGCCTCGATGGCGTTCGTGACCAGATTGGACAAGACCTGGCGCATCTCGCCGGGATAGACAATCGCTTCTTCGCCGCAATCGTACTGGCGTTCCACGCGAAGGTTCTTCTCCATCATGCGCCGCCCATAGAGCGACAGCACTTCTTCCAGCAATTCTTCAATGTGAACCGGCACCGGGCCGCTCGTCTCGCGCGAAAACTTCAGCGTCTGCCGGCTGATCTGGGCGACGCGGTCCAGTTCCCGCTGGGCGAGAGCAAGATAGCTCGTTACGGTCGGGGATAAACTCTTCTCTTCGCCAAGCAGGAAGAGCAGATTCATCACCGATTCCAGCGGATTGTTGATCTCATGCGCGATAGATGCGGCAAGACGGCCGATGGTGATGAGCTTCTGGTTTTCGCGCGGCATGACCGCCGAGCGGTCCAGTTCGTGCTGGGCATGGCTTTGCACGATTGCGGACTGGCGCACTTTAAGGGCGCGAGCGATGGCAGACGGCAGCCGTTCCAACTCTCCCGACTGCACGATTTCAGTGGCTCCATCGCGGAGCATGCGAACCGCCCCCGCTTCACCGGTGCGCCCTCCGGCCAGCAGGACAGGTATAGGTATGTCTGCGGACCGGGCGCGATCAATCACCTCCCGGACGTCCAGATCGGTTAGACCCTCGGTTCCGGCAATGATGAGATCGGTCGAACCGCGGTGCAATTCCTCCAGGAATTCGCGGCGATTCTCGACAAACTCCAGCGTTAGCCGGAGCCCCGCGTGCCGTGCCGCTGCACGAACGGAGTGATGCGACACCGCCGCACAGCGCAGCATCAGGACTGCCGGGATGGAAGAGCCTGTCATGGTCACACCAGGAGTCGGGCAAATCTCGGCGAGCCTCTTCGCCCCGTTCGGTATTTCTCTTACGGAAGGCCTCTCGGCTTCCACCAGTTCCATACGAGCCTCCGGGAGTTCGCGCTGTTCCCACATGCAATGACCCGGCCAATCGAACACTTGGAAACCAGCCAGGCGGTAGTTGGCGTTTCAGGAGCCCGCAACGTCGTACACAAAAATTTCGATGTGAGGGGCGCAGGGAGTGTTGCTTGACTACTTACGGCCTGACAGGTGGAAAACATGGATTTTGCGGTACTTGGCAGGAGCTTTCGTTCGCCCAGGTGACGGTTGGCATGTCAGGCGACTTTTTTGGCAACGCAGAGCGGGTATTCTGATCTAAACAGAAGAATCTGCATGAATTCAGAGGCGATGAAGACACGTGTAGCAGGCATAATCGTGGGGGGTGCCCTTTTGCTGGGAGCAGCAGCGGGGGCGCAGAGCAATCCGGGTAATTCGGCCGCCAATCCTTATATGGGCAGCGTGCAGGCCGTGGCGTTTTCGCCGGAGCCGAAGGCCCTTTCCCTGGACGATGCGATCAAACTCGGGATTCAGAACAATCTTGCGCTGACCCTGGCACGCGAACAGCAGAAGGCCGCGGACGCGACGAAACTGCAGCTGGTAACCGTGCTGCTGCCGAAAATTACCTTGCACGGCGAAACGGGCGTGCACCAGTACAACCTGGAGGCGCTCGGATTCCATCCGGCATCCCTGAGCGATTTCGCCTCGCATTTGCCACCGGGAGCGAGCGGGTCGTTTCCCCTGGTGACGAAGGTCGATACGACCATCGGAGAGGTGAATTTCTCGCAGGCTTTGTTCAACTGGGCTGGGTACGATGTGTGGCGCGCGTCCCAGGCCTACACAAAGGCGGCCTACTATAACGCGCAGTCGTCCCGCGGGCTGGTCGTCCTGAATGTGGGCAATACGTATCTGCAGGCGCTCGCGGCTAAAGCGCGGCTGGAATATGCGCAGGCACTGGTAAAGACCGACGAGACGGCTTTTAACCAGGCGCACGAGGAACACCTCGCGGGGGTGGTGGCCAATCTGGATGAACTGCGGGCGAGGGTCCAGCTCCAGAGCCAGCAGCAGGCAGTGATCGCGGCTCAGAATAATTTCGATAAGGCGAAGATTGCCCTGAATCGCGAGATCGGACTCAGGCCGGAACAGGCGATCATACTGACCGAATCCAGCCCGTATGCCGAGCTGCACCCCATGGATCTCGTGGATGCGCGCATCGAGGCATACGCCAATCGACAGGATTATCTGGGACTGAAACAGGAACTGATCGTGGCCGACCGGGAGCGGGCCGCGACGCGGCACGAGCGCTTCCCTACCCTGACGTTCGGCGGCAATTGGGGAGTGACCGGCGTTACCGGGGGGGTCTATCACGAGACGTTTGCCGCCGTGGGCACGCTGAGCATCCCCCTGTTCAAAGAGGCGGAATTTCGAGGCGATCGCGACGTGGCGGAGGCTCAACTGGAGGAAATTCGCTCGCGGCTGGAAGATCTGAAGGAGAAGATCGATCAGCAACTGCGTGACAGCCTCCTGGACCTGCAGACGGCGACGGAGACGGTGCAGGTGGCGAAGAGCAATGTGGATCTGGCAACCACCGCACTCGATCAGACACAGGAGCGGTTTAGAGCCGGCGTGAGCGACAACCTGCCCGTATCCGAGGCGCAGTCGACGCTGGCCGCGGCTCAGTCGCAGTATGTGAACAGCGTCTATGCGCTGAATCAGGCCCGGCTGGGCCTTGCCCGCAATCTGGGGATCGTGGACACGCAGTACCGAACGTTCCTGCAGGGCGGTAATCCGCCGCAGGTAAAGAGCGACCAGGCTGCCGGAATGCCGAAGGAATAGACGGTCGCCAGCGATCAGCGAGACCGTTCCCTGGTCCCCTGATCCTGCCGAATGCTCCCGCCCGTGCGATTCTTAGATCGTGGAATCGGTGGACGCGGTTTATCGCCGACGGTTGGCGGAGGGCCAGGTTCGCACGGAACGGGTGCGCCGATGGCATATCTGGCTGGGCTATGCCAAGCTGGCGGATTTCCTTGCCGCGATCATCGTTGCGGCATTTCTGATCCGGATGCATGGGCCACTGCTTCTGCTCCTGATTCCTCTTCTCATCTTTGTGGCGTTGATCATCGCGCACGACCGGGTGATCCGGCGGCTGGCAAAGCTGACTCGCATTACCGAGTTCTATTCACGCGGACTGGCACGAATCCAGGACCAGTGGGCCGGAAGCGGCGAGACCGGCGACCGGTTCTTCGACCCGAGACATCCCTACGCGCGAGATCTGGACCTGTTCGGAAAGGGCTCGCTGTTCGAATTGCTGTGCACCACGCGCACGCGAATGGGCGAGGAGACACTGGCGCGATGGCTGCTAAAGGCGGCCGATCCGGAGGAAGTCCGAGCGCGGCAGCAAGCGGGAGCCGAATTGAGAGATCGGCTGGGAATGCGGGAGCAGTTGTTTTTGGCGGGAGAGGATGTGCGGGCCGGCGTGCATCCGGAACCGCTGGCGGCATGGGGCGATGGCAGGCCTTTGCTGCAATCGCGCGCTTTACCGTGGCTGCTCGCGGTGCTGGCGGCGGCCTGGGTGGCGTCGATCGTGATCTGGATTCTGACGCGGAACTGGGATGTGACGCTGCTGATGTCGCTGATCAACTACGCGGTGAGTTACTTCCTGCAACGGCAAGTGAATGAGTCTGCAGGCGCAGTGGAAAAGGCAGCACCTGACCTGAAAGTTCTGGCCGAGGTACTGCAGATCATCGAGCGCGAGCCGTTCTCGGCGGAACGCCTTGAAGGCTTGCGGGCGCGGCTGGACACGCACCACATTGCGGCGTCACAAGCCGTTGCGAAGCTGGAGCGGATCTACGACTGGCTCGAAGATCGGCGGAACGGGTTTCTGGTCCTCTTCAACGCTTTTGTGTTTTACACAGCGCAGTTGACCATGGCCGCAGAGCGGTGGCGGGCCCGGTTTGGAGGCGCGATTCGCGGGTGGCTGGAGGTGGTGGGCGACTTCGAAGCGCTGGCGGCTCTGGCGGGGTATACGTATGAGCATCCCGCGGACGTGTTTCCTGAAATGTGCTCGGAAACTCCATGCTTTGACGCGGAGTGCCTGGCGCATCCGCTTTTGCCGGCGGGGCGAGTGGTTGGAAACGATCTGCACCTGGGGGCGTCACCGCAACTCATCGTGATCAGCGGGCCGAATATGGCGGGTAAGAGCACCTTCCTTCGCGGGGTGGGTTTGAATGCGGTTCTGGCACAGTGCGGCGCACCCGTGCGGGCCAGGCGCCTGCGCATGTCGCCATTGACTGTGGGCGCGTCGATTTGTGTGCTGGATTCGCTGCAGGGCGGGGTGTCGCGCTTCTACGCGGAGATTTCCCGTCTGAAAGTCCTGTCGGACCTGGCGGGTGGTCCGGCGCCTCTGCTGTTCCTGCTGGATGAATTGCTGTCGGGAACCAATTCGCACGACCGGTTGGAAGGAACGAAGTTTGTGGTGCAGGAACTGGTTCGGCGCGGCGCAATCGGACTGGTGACGACGCATGACCTTGCGCTGACGGCAATTCCGGAGACGATGAACGGAGCCGCAACGAATTGCCACTTCGAGGACACCATCGAAGAGGGTCAGTTGAAGTTCGATTACCGGCTGCGGCCGGGAATCGTTCAGACGAGCAATGCCCTGAAGCTGATGGAGGCGGTTGGCCTAAAAGTAGGGAGTGGCCAATAGCCAACAGGGTCAGATCAAACAGATCAGAGGCGGAAGCGGCCGCGGTTGAGCTTTGGGTGCGGTAGACGCGGCCGCATGGCGTCGAGGGTATCGCGCACGATGGATGCAATGGCGAGATCGCGATACCACTTGTGATCCGCCGGGATGACGTACCAGGGCGCCGCCTTTGTGGACGTACGACTCAGCGTTTCCTGGTAGATATGTTCAAAACGGCGCCAAAGGCGGCGGTCAGAAAAGTCGGACTCCTGGACCTTCCAGTGCTTGTCCGGATTGTTGAGGCGCGCCTTGAATCGGCGCTTTTGCTCCGCAGAACTGATGTGGAGGAAGAACTTCACGATCGTCATGCCGTTCTCGCACCAGATGCGCTCGATGTCACGAACCTGGTCCAGACGGGAGTGGATCAGTCGGAGTGGATGCGACTCGCGGGCGCCGGGAACGACGATGTCCTCGTAATGCGAGCGATTGAAGACCCCGGCCCGGCCTTTTTCGGGAAGCGAAGCATAGATGCGCCAGAGATAATCGTGCATTTGTTCCGAGGGACCGGGTTGCTTGAACGAGACGACGCTGCAGTACTGCGGGTTGACCCCGGTGAAGACCTTGCGGACAGTGCCGTCCTTCCCGGATGCATCCATGCCCTGAAGAACGACGAGAAGGGAGCGAGCCTGCTCGGCAGCAAGGGTAGTGAGGAGCGCGTCGATTTCTTTGCGGCAGGCTTTCAGGAGCTGGCGGGCGGTGGGTTTGTCCTGGCAATTCGACGTGTCACGGGTTGAAAGTCCGCGCAGGCGGACTTTCGAAGCGGGAGCAACGCGATACTTGTCCCAGTTGGCGATTTGGGATTTCAAAAGGGCCAAATCCTGAACCGAGCAGCACGAGGGGACCGTGCTGCTCAGACTCTACGCCGGCGCTACAGTGGCTGCCAGAGCTCGACGCGATTGCCTTCAGGGTCGGTGATCCAGCCAAATTTGCCGTAATCGACGGTCTCCCGTTTGGGGTCGACCTGGACACCTTCGGCCATCAGCTTTTCGAGCAGCTTGTCCAGGTCGTCGACCTGGAGGTTCACCATCGCAGGCTGGGACACCGGAAAGTAGGCGTCCTTTTCGCCAAAGAAGGCAAAAACGATCATGGCCCGCTCATGCTCTGCGGGGATGGCGAAGGAGCCGTGCTGAAGTGGCAGGCCAAGGTGCTTCTCGTACCACGCGTAGAGCGCTTTGGGATCGCGGGCGCGAATGAAAATGCCGCCGATGCCGGTGGCCTGAGCCATGTTATTCATCCTCCGAAAGAAGTTTTACCAGGGTTGCAGGGTGCTTCTGACCGCGTTTTTCTTCCCGCGGGGCATCGGGCAGGATGCGCTCGGGTTTGGGCTGCCCGACGCGTTCGCGCGCGTTGGCTTTGACGGCCTTGACCGCAGAAAAGGTCCGCTTTTTGACGCGTTTCTTTGGCATTTGTGTTGAGGCCAGATACAAATACGCCGGAAACCCAGCACGGATGGTGTCCACGGCGTGTTTCCGATTGTCCTATAAAACCGTCTTCGCCGTGGGTTCAATGTGAAATACTTCCCATGGAATCTTTTATTGGAGCTGTAACCGATGGAAGAACGTGATTTTTTTGATGAGAAGTCCGAGCAGAGGAAGCACACGCTGACGTGTCCGCACTGTGGGCAGCCGGGCGAGTACGAGGTCCGGTGGCTGGTGCGAACGCGGAAGGCTCAACTGCCCAGGCATGCGGACGAGCGAGACCGGGCGCGGTTTGCCAAGGCGCAGTCCTACATGGTGCGCCAGGACGATCTGGTGGGCTGCAAGAACATCCGGTGCCGGAAACGGTTTGAGGTGACGAGCCTTCAGTCGGTTGCGTTCCTGCAGTCGGCGT
>DASZYN010000008.1:0-4012 GCA_035545435.1 Acidobacteriaceae bacterium
GGCACGCGGCAGCGAACTCTGGAATCTGTACGGACCTACAGAGACCACCATCTGGTCCGCTGCCCATCGTGTTCGCAGTGGCGAGAATCCCATCCTCATCGGACGTCCCATCGCCAATACGCAGATGTACATCCTGGACGAAAATTTCCAGCCAGTGCCAATCGGCGTGAGCGGCGAACTCTTTATTGCCGGCGACGGAGTCGCGCGCGGGTACCGCGGCCGGCCCGAGTTAACAGCGAGCCGCTTTCTGGCCGATCCATTCGATTCGGCCGGAACCCGCAGGATGTATCGCACCGGAGACCTGGCGCGGTACTTGCCCGACGGGCAAATCCATCTGCTCGGCCGCACCGATCACCAGATTAAATTGCGCGGCCACCGCATCGAGCCGGGAGAAATTGAGGCGGCCATCGAGCGCAATCCTTACGTTCGCCAGGCTGTCGTCGTTCTCGACGGCCAGGGAACCAGCAAGCAACTCATCGCCTACGTCCGCTATGCGGAAGCATCCGGCGACGTTGAGCAGATTCGTTCCTGGCTCCGCGAACGTCTGCCCGAATATATGGTGCCCGCCATTCTTGTGCCATTGGATGAATTCCCGATGACCCCCAACGGCAAAATCGACCGCAAGCGGCTGCCTTCACCGCTGACGGTGGCGCGTGAGACCCGTGCCGATTCCATCGCGGCGAGAAACCAAACCGAACAACGCCTCACCGAGCTTTGGTCCGAAGCGCTTCACGTCGATCGGCCCGGAATTCGCGACAACTTCTTCGATCTCGGCGGACATTCGCTGCTCCTGGTCCAGCTTCACGCCCGTCTCAAACGCGAATTCAGCAGCAACCTCGCCGTGGTGGACCTGTTCCGCTACCCCACCATTGAGGCACTCGCATCGTTTCTCGATCGCAGCGCCGCCGCCACCGCCTCACCCGTTCTACGCTGACATCCCATGAACTCATCTGACGCCATCCCCCCAGCGACATCCGCGACAGCCCAGGAACCCGCAGTGCGCGGCCCCAAACCCTGGCCAGACGGCATTGCCATCATCGGCATGAGCGCGCGCTTTCCGCATTCGCACAGCGTGCAGGAATTCTGGCAACATCTGGTGGCCGGTGACTCTCTCATCGACACGTTCACGGATGAGGAACTGCGCAACAGCGGCGTGGGCACATCCATGCTCGCCGATTCCAGTTACGTCCGCCGAGGCAATGCCATTGAAGATGCCGATCGCTTCGACGCGGAGTTCTTCGGCCTGAGCCGGCGCGAAGCCGAAATCCTCGATCCTCAGCAGCGCGTGTTCCTCGAATGTGCCTGGGAAGCGCTGGAAGACGGCGGGTACACGGGTGAAGGAGAGCGTGTCGGTGTTTTTGCCGGTGTCGGCATGAACACTTACGTGATGCAGCTGTTGAAGAACCCCGACGTGCTGGCGAGTGTCGGCGGCTATCAGATGATGCTGGCCAGCGATAAGGATTTCCTTGCCACCCGCGCCGCTTACCGTCTCAACCTGCGCGGCCCCGCAGTTACTGTCCAAACGGCTTGTTCCACGTCGCTCGCAGCCGTCCACCTCGCGTGCCAGAGTCTTCTCAGCCGCGAGTGTTGCATGGCGCTGGCCGGAGGCGTCTCCATCACATTTCCCCAAACCACCGGATACGCCTACATCCCTGGCATGATCCTCTCTCCAGACGGGTATTGCCGTCCCTTCGACGAGCGCGCGAAGGGGACCGTCCCTGGCCGCGGCGCCGGAATTGTTCTCCTCAAGCGTCTCTCCGAAGCCATCGCCGACGGGGATTCCATCGTAGCGGTCATCCGAGGCTCTGCCTGGAACAACGATGGCGCGGGCAAAGTCGGTTACACGGCGCCGAGCGTCGATGGGCAGGCCGAGGTCATCCGCGCGGCACTCGCCTCGGCCGGCGTCGACTCAACCCGCATCGGTTACATCGAAACGCACGGCACCGCTACCGAGCTGGGAGACGCGATCGAATGTGCCGCTCTCGCCCAGGTATTCGAAAAACGTCAGCGGCCGCTGATCCTCGGCGCGGTGAAAGCGAACATGGGCCACGCCGACGCGGCGGCCGGCGTCGCCGGCCTCATCAAAGCCGCGCTCGCAGTGGAATCCGGCATTATTCCTCCCACGCCCAACTTCACCCGGCCCAATCCCAATCTCGGCCTCGATACAGCCTCCTTCATCGTCTCCTCCTCCTCAGTGGGCTGGACAGGCGAAAATGAACGCTGGGCTGGCGTTAGTTCCTTCGGAATTGGCGGCACCAATGTGCACGTCGTTCTGAGCGAAGCGCCTGCCTCCAGCCCGCGCAACGATGAGCCAGCGCAATCGCACGTCTTCCCGTTCTCTGCGCGAACCGCCTCCGCGCTGAACACCGCCTGCGAGCAGATGTCGCAAGCACTTACAGCGGAGCCGTCCTTGTCTCCCGCCGATGTTGCCTCGACCCTCCAGCGTGGGCGCCGTCCCTTTGCATTCCGGCGAGCTGTCGTCGCCGACAACTGCGCCGATGCAGCAACGCTCCTTCAGAAACCGCCCAAAAAGTTTGAGCCCGGAATCGATCTCAGTCGCGACGTTGTTTTTCTCTTCCCCGGACAAGGTCAGCAATTCCCAGGCATGACTGCCGCTCTCTATCGCCAGGATGCCTCCTTCCGCCGCATCATCGACGACGGATGCGCGCTCCTGAAGCAGCACGCCGGGCTCGATCTTCGCGGCGTTCTCACCGGCCTCGGCAACACGCCCGAAACCACTACCGCGCTCCGCGAAACTCATGTCGCGCAACCAGCACTGTTTCTCGTCGAATACGCTTTGGCTCAACGCTGGCGCGCCCTTGGCGTCGAGCCGGCCTGTCTGCTCGGACACAGCCTCGGTGAACTAACCGCTGCCTGCGTCGCCGGCGTCTTTTCCTTCGAAGACGGTCTTCGTCTTGCTGCTGAACGCGGACGTCTCATGGCGCAAACCACTCCGGGCCTGATGCTGGCCGCGATGCTTCCCCCCGAAAAACTGGCGCCCTTTCTCGACAAGGACCTGTGGCTGGCCGCCGAGAATGGCCCGAAGATGTCGGTAGCGTCCGGCCCCGTTGAGGCTGTCGAGAGCCTCGAGCGCAGGCTTGCGGCCGAAAACGTGGCGACGGTTCGTCTTGCCTCGAAAAACGCATTTCATACGCCATTGATGGCCGACGCCGCAAAGGCCTTTCGCGCAGCGGTGTCTGCAACGGATCGGCATGCGCCCCAAATTCCCTGGATGTCCAACGTCAGCGGGACATGGATCGGCGCAGACGAGGCACAGGATCCGCAATACTGGGCCAATCAGATCGTCTCACCGGTGCGATTCACACGGAATCTTGCCGCCCTCGCGCAGACCCGCCGCTTGCTGCTCGAAGTCGGACCGGGCGAGGCACTGATCGGCATTGCGCGGCAGCAACTATCCACCAGCGTCATGGTCCCTTCGGTGGGTTCAGAGAATCGCCGCACTTCCGATGCGGTCATCTTCCTCCAGGCTGTTGCCCGCGCCTGGGAGTGCGGTGTCTCCATCCAATGGGAACGGCTCGAGCCCGCGACCTCCGGTCGCCGCGTGCCGCTGCCGACCTATCCTTTCGAGCGCCAGCGCTACTGGATTGAGCCGGCTCGATCCACTCCCGACGTCGCGACCGCTCCAGCGCCCTCGGCCTTGTCCAGCTCTATTTCTTCTGGCGATTCGAACGCCAAACGAGACGACATTTCGACCTGGTTCTATGCTCCATCCTGGAGAAGCACGCCGCCAGCCGCCATCGCTGTGCCCAGGCGAGAACCACCCGTGGCTTCCTGGCTCGTGCTGGCTGGAGATGATCCTCTCAGTAACGCCCTGACCGCCGCTCTCCGTTCCCAGGGAGCCGGCGTGGTGTCGGTGCGCTCCGGCGAGCGCTTTGCCTGGCAGGACGCAGACGCCATTGTGAACTTGTCCAGTGCGGCCGATCTGAACCTGCTTTGGGAACGGATCGACGCTGCCGGGCTGCACCCTGAAGGTCTGATATGCCTGAGCGGA
>DASZYN010000009.1:0-1849 GCA_035545435.1 Acidobacteriaceae bacterium
AAATGGCGCTTAGATAAGGCGCAAAACTCGTTTATTGAGGGGCTTTCGTCGCTCGGTGTCTTCGAAGCGCAGGCGCATGATTTGCCGTGAGATTCGGTGCATATCGGCGATGAGTTTCTTGAGCTTACGGTGCTCTTCGATCGCCGTTTCGAGCCAGTCGGCCTGGGGCTCCGAGAGGGCCAGGCTCACCGTCTTGTTGTTCACCTTACTTGACCAGATGAAGCGGGAGCCGGATTGGCCTGCCGGCCGGCGGTACACCGAGCCGTGGCTAACATAGCCGATGCCGGCGAGCTGTCGGCGCAGGGTGGCGTACTGCTTCTCGAGCGCAGCAAGACGGGCGGAGGACATGCTTCTCAGGATCGGTAAATGCGCGTGACTCGTCAACTAGGCGGTAGTACTACGGCCTATGCTTTCCACCCCGTACCTGCCCGCTCTTCGGCAGTGCTGCGCGCCTATGGGCGTGATGTTTCGCGTCCGGGCCGCGGCCGATTCGATCAACGGCCTCGCTGTCTTGTTTGCCCGATTCTTTGGGTCCGATCTGTGTCCCGCACGCACCGGCCGCGGCAGCCGTGAGCGCAACTTTGGCCGCGTGGCTGTTTTCTGGGCCTTCCTTGGCCAGGTGCTCACGCGCGGCAGTTCCTGCCGCTGGGCGGTGGAGCGACTCCAAGCCGAAGCACTGGCGCGTGGTCGACGGCGGCCGGACGATTCCACCAGCGGGTACTGCCAAGCTCGGGCGGCCTTGTCACTGGCATGGCTCCAGGTGTTGTTCGCTCGCCTGGGGCAGTGGTTCGCTCCGCGAGTGCACAACGCCTGGCTCGGACGGACGGTCCGCGTCATCGATGGGACCGGCTTCTCGATGCCCGATACACCCGCGAACCGGCAGCAGTGGGATTATCCTGCTGGAACAAAGCCCGGCTGCAGCTTTCCGGCCGGCAAGCTGGTCGGGCTGTTCTGTCTGCATTCCGGTCGCCTGATCGCGTTTGTCCACGACACCTGGCGCACGCATGACGTGAAACTCGCCCGCCAGCTCGTCTGCTGGCTGCACCGCGCCGACGTCCTCATCGGCGACCGCGCCTACTGCGGCTGGATCTTCCTGGCGCTGCTGCGCCGCCGTCAGGCCGATTTTGTCATTCGCCTGCACCAAGCGCGCCGTATCCGCTCGCGCCGCAGCGGTTCCACCTTCGAGGCTTGGGGACGGCCGCAGCGTCCCGCCGAGCACTCGCGACGTTTCTGGCGCGCATTGCCCAAGGAGCTGCCCGTGCGGCTGGTGCGCTTCATCGTCCACCCACGCGGCTTCCGCGCTCACCCCGTTATCGTCGCCACCTCTCTGCTCGATCAAAAGGCCTATCCCGACGCGGCTATAGCTAAACTGTACGCCCAGCGCTGGCAGGTCGAACTGCACTATCGCCAGATCAAAACCAATCTCTCGCTCGACATCTTACGCGGCCTCTCCCCATGCATGATCGAGCGGGAACTGTGGATGTCCGCTATCGCTTATAACCTGATTCGCGCCCTCTTGCTCGAAGCTGCGATGACCCACGCCGTCCCCATCGAGCGGTTAAGCTTCAAGGGTGCCCTCGACGCCGTTCACGCCTGGACATCAAGCCCGCTTCTGCGTCGCGCTCGCCGTCGCGCCCGCACCGAACTGCTCGCCCGCATCGCCGCCGATCGCGTCCCAATCCGTCCCGGCCGCCAAGAACCCAGAGCAATCAAGCGCCGGCACAAAAACTACCAGTTCCTCACCCGACCCCGACGCCGCTTCCGCGTCTCACCCTCCCGCAGCCTCAAGTGACCGATGATATTCCGCCACTCGAAGCTTATCTTAGCGCCATTTCGGCCTGACCCCGTC
>DASZYN010000010.1:0-12149 GCA_035545435.1 Acidobacteriaceae bacterium
AAAGCTGCGCATACTTCCTCGTACGCGATCCCGAGTGATTGACCAGGTGACCGTGTAGTTGGAATTGCTGCCGCAGCCGTCGGGCGAATTCGTTCCTGCATAGCGCATCGTGATGCGGCAGACATCGTTGCCGCCCCAATCGATGACCGAATTCCATTGCTGGTGGGTCAGGCAGAAAGCATCGGCAGCGACATATCCATCGCAGTTTGGAAAGACAAAGTTAATCGCCGCTTCAGCAGCTGCTTTTGCGGCAGCGGCATACCACGCCGAAGTGTTCGCCAATAAGCTTGTAATACCGACGGTATTGGCCGTAACGCCAGCTCCGGCGGCTGCGCCGGAAATGTTAATCGAGGTGATTTCAGGCCCCGGGACTGTCAAATGAACGCCCTGGGTCAGCAGCGATGTGAGGGCGTGATTGAGCATGTCAGAGAGACCGGCGGTATCTCCGTTGTAGATGCTGAAGCTGAAGCCAAGAACCCGGTCCGGATCAGAAAGCATGGCGCTGGAGAAACCCAACGACACCGCGTGATCGCCATTATTGACATCGCCAAGTGCCTTGCTTCGGACGGCAAATTGCGTATTGCCGGCCTGCAGCGCCAGGAAGACCGTGTCGGTGTCGTTGTGGCGAGAACGCGTGTTATCGATGTGAAGGCTTTCGATTCGAATGGTGTAAAAGTTCACGTCGACCTCGTGCGTTACTGCAGTGCGATCAGAATCGGGATGAGGCCTGTTCCGGCACCAAGAGGGCGCAGCGCTTTGCCGACGACCGCGCCAAAGGAACGGGCTGGATCCTCTGCCTTCATCACGTGGCCGGGTGTGGCGGATGACGTCAGCAGATCCCCAACCACAATCGGGGCGTGCGTCGCGTCTGCATAACAGTATGCTTTACCGATCAACGAGAGGGCCGCGCGGGGAGAAGCGGATCGTTGCTGATCCAGAATGATTCCGGGCCTGCAGGCACCCGCTCCAGCGATTACGCCGGCGACGGTGCGATCGTAGGGACGATCGCATCGGCGCAGAGCGCCACTTTCATCAAGCGCGACCAGCGTGCCGGGCATCAGCGTCTGGTCGGGCGCTACGTCGAAGTGCTCAGCGCAGTCGGCGCCGGGCAAAAAGAGATCGCCGCTGATCGTGACGTTTCCATTCACCTGAACATTGCCGTCGAAGCAGCCGGCGTTCCCGCTGCTCGAACCGTAGACGCCATTGCCGCCCGCCGTGTTGATACCTGCAACGCCCGACATGTTGGCCACCTGGCTTTGGCCGTGCACGCCGTCGCCCTTTGCACTGACGCCGAGAACAGCGTGTCCGTTTGCCTGGCCGATGCCGTGGACCGCGGCCGCGTTATTTGTGCTGTAAGCGACGAGGGGCGGATGCGCCGCCTGTTCCGTGACCGGAACCGCTCCGGGCAATCCGGCGACCGGAGAGATGAATGGCTTTTGATCGGGCATTTGGTTGTGACCTTCGCAGGGGATTCGAACGTATCGAAGAGATACGCACCACAGATATTCCATTGCTACGGCTTTTGCAATGATTTTTCCGATCAACCATCAGGCGAAAAATGTGTGTGCGCCGGGCCAGAGGAACTCAACGCATCCGTCGGCCTTAACCGAGCGCTGGGCGGGGGGCAAAACTGGGTCAAGCAGGCAACAGGCAGGTGCGACCCCGAGTCTTGACGGAGCGATTTCAATCCATTCAGGAAGATTGGCCGGACAGCCTTGAAGGGGGCTTGGTAGCGCCATCGGGGATCGAACCCGAACTCTTCGCCTTGAGAGGGCGACGTGTTAACCAATTACACCATGGCGCCGTAAGGGTTGGGGGCCGGCTCCGCAAACGGATCGGCCTCTCCCAATATAACAGGCTTACACGGGTCGATGGCGGAGTGAGAGCGCGCGTTTTCGCGGCCCATCCCTCGTAGACTGTTGTCCATGAGGCTCTGGATCGTCGCCGTTGGCGCTCGTCCGCGTGACGCATTCGATGAACTAGGGCGTATGTATGTTGATCGGATCGCACCCTTGCTGCCTGGCAGCGGAAAGTCTCCAGTCGAGACCCCGGTCTATCGAACCGAAGAGGCGATGTGGGACGCGGTGGAACGCGAGCGCTCACGCGCAGCGCCCCAGGTCGTGCTGCTCGACGAACGCGGCCGGTCGATGTCGTCGGAAGCCTTTGCGAAATGGATGGGACACGAACGCGACGAGGGCCGACAACTGCTGGTGTTCGCAGTTGGGCCGGCGGACGGATGGTCGCGGGACTCGCTCGCGCGCGCGGGTGAACGGCTTTCCTTGGGGCCGATGACGCTGGCGCACGAACTGGCGCGGGTCGTGCTGTGCGAGCAGGTTTATCGCGCGCTGACGATTCTTGCCGGTCACCCGTATCATCGGGGAGCCAGCGGTCGTTAATGGTGGCGGCGGGTTTGTGGAGACAACGTGAGCGAGACAGCAGAGACGCGAAAAGGACTGATCCTGATCAACACGGGACCGGGCAAGGGCAAAACGACTGCGGCGATGGGGACAGCGCTGCGAGCGGTCGGAAACGGTATGCGTGTGCTCATGCTGCAGTTTCTGAAGGGGTCGTGGCACTACGGGGAGCTTGATTCAACGAAGGCATTTGGGGATAACTTCGTGCTTCGCCAGATGGGCCGCGGTTTTGTGAAGATCGGCGGGGCCGAGACAGACCCGGAAGACATCCGCCTTGTCGAGGAGGCGTGGGAAGAGGCACGCCGCGCGATCCTGTCGGGCGAATGGGACATGGTTATTCTCGACGAGATCAACTATGCGATCAGCTACGGCATGCTCGATCCGGCGAAAGTAGTTGAGACGCTGGAGGCTCGACCCGAAATGGTGCATGTGATTCTCACGGGCCGCAACGCACACGCGTCTCTGGTCGCGATTGCGGACACGGTGACGGAGATGCGTGAGGTGAAGCATGCCTACCAGAAGGGAATTCTGGCACAGCGGGGAATTGAGTATTAAGCCCTTCTCCTGTTCGGCGTACCGATAGCGCTGACGCGTGGCCACAGCCATCAGCTCGCCGCCAGCCAGGGGGGATCAGGCTCGCCAGTCGTCGAACGTGGCATTGCGGAGAGCCGCCGCCATGGCTTCGATGTCTGCGCTGAGAACCCGATCTTCGGCCAGCGGCCCGACGATCTGACGCGCGCGTGCGAAGGCTTCGCCGACCCGCCGCGCAGGTTTCAGCGGCGCGCGATACTCCAACGCCTGGGCTGCGCAGAGCAACTCCACAGCGAGAAGGCGCTCGGAGTTCTCAACGATTTGGCGGAACTTCAGAGCGGCCGTCATGCCCATCGAGACGTGATCTTCTTTACCGCCTGACGTCGGCACGCTGTCAGCGCTGGCTGGATGCGCGAGCACCTTGGCTTCATTGAGCAGGGCGGCGGCCACGATATGAGCAATCATGAACCCTGAAGACACGCCCGGAGTCTTCGACAGGAACGGCGGAAGTCCTTCGTTGATGTCCGGATTCACGAGCCTGTCGATGCGACGCTCCGCGATGCCCATCAACGTTGTCATCGCAATCGCAGCCGCATCCAGCTGCAGAGCGAGAGGCGCTCCGTGAAAATTGCCGCCTGAAAGGATCTCCCCTTCGGGAAAGACCAACGGGTTATCCGTCGCGGCGCCGGTTTCAATTTCGAGAGTGGTTCGCGCGGACGCGAGCGCGTCCCGCACCGCTCCGTGGACCTGGGGCATACAGCGCAGGCAGTACGCGTCCTGGACGCGAGGATCGTTGTCGCGGTGCGACTCGCGAATCTCGCTGTCGGCAAGCAGATCGCGCAGATGCGCGGCGGCTGCAACCTGCCCGAGATGCGGACGAGCGGCATGAATCCGCGGATCAAACGGTGTGGGCGTTCCCTTGAGGGCTTCGAGCGTCATCGCACCTGCGAGGTCAGCCAGCTCGGCCACGCGCAGGGCACGTGCGAGCGCGAGGCTGCCCACGGCTGTGATGGCCTGGGTGCCGTTCAGCAGTGCCAGGCCCTCCTTCGCTTCGAGGACCAGCGGCCGAAGGCCAGTCTTGAGCATGGCCATGGCCGCGGGCATCGGCCGCCCTTCCAGCAGCGCCATGCCCTCGCCGATCATGGCCAGAGCCAGGTGCGCCAGGGGCGCGAGGTCGCCGCTCGCCCCGACCGATCCTCGCGCGGGCACAACAGGATGGATGCCGTGGCTCAGCAGAGCGAGCAGCATCTCGACGATGGCGGGACGTACGCCGCTGAGGCCTTTGGCGAGAACATTCGCGCGCAGGAGCAACATCGCGCGGACCTCGGACTCGGGCAGGGGGTCGCCGACGCCGCACGCATGGCTCCGCACCAGGTTGCGCTGCAGCGCCTGCACTTCGCCGGGTTCGATACGAACATCGGAGAGCTTGCCGAAGCCTGTATTCACGCCATAGACAGTGGCGCCGCGGGCCAGCAGACCATCGACAACCGCTCGGGACTCGCGGATGCGCGGTAAGGCAGCGGGATCGAGCGCGACGGCGCGATTGTGGAGCGCGACCTGTCCGATTTCATCCAGAGAAAGAGGCTGGCCGGAAAGCAAAAGTGGGGATGACATCGGGAACCAGCGTACAGCGTTCAGGGTTCAGCGTACAGGTGCGGCATACAGGGCTCGGCCTATCCGCCTGCTTATTGGGGGTTCGACGTGGCTCAACAGCAAATGACTCCAGAGCGCAATCACCAATTGATGAGCTTGCGGTGGAATTGAAGGCGACCAGAAGTGGAATCGATCTGCAGCACGGGGAAAATTCCTAATCGCTTGTAGAATGTCGCGTAATTCTCACCAGAGGGCCCGGGTTTCTGTCCCGGCACTTTCAGGAAGGAGTCAGAAAGAGCCATACCGCTCTCTCCGAAGCGACGCCAACTACCTCGAGCGATCCGAACGTTGCCCAGGATCTTGAGTTCTTCCTCGAAGTTCCGATTTGCGTAAAGCCTCAGCGTGCAACTGCCGGCGTCATCTTGAAAGACATAGGTTCCCGCCAGGCTTGGATAGTCGTAATCGGCTGCAAGGCAGTACCAGCCCATGGCGGCGCACAAAGTTAATACCGCCGCAACGATGATCCACGCCGCTCGTCTCCTTGGCATCCGACGGAGCTTACCTACGCTACCGGCTGCTTCACCTTCGAACCCCTCACTCCATACCAGGCGATATACAGGAAGCAGAGAATCGGCAGGACGAACGCGTGATGAATCCCGATCCGGTCTGCAAGCAGTCCCTGTAACTCGGGAATAATTGCGCCGCCCACAATCGCGGTGATCAGCAAACCTGAAGCCTCGCCGGTCAGAGGGCCCATCTCCGCCACGCCCAGCGTAAAAATCGTGGGGAACTGGATGGAGTCAAAAAGACCCACCAGTAAAATGCTCCACACCGCCAGCCCGCCGCTGGTCAACATCGAGACGACGGTAAGCGTCATCGCGCACAGCGCAAACACGCTGAGCATGCGGCCGGGACTCACCTTCTGCTGCAACCCCGAGCCGATGAATCGGCCCACCATCAGTCCGCCCCAGTAGAGCGGCACCCAGGTTCCGATGATCTTCGTTGCCAGCTGCAGAATCGCCGCCGAGCCCGCATGGAACGGTCCGCCTCCTGGCGTTGTGGCCAGGCCGCCGATCTCCGGTTGCGCGAAGTAGTTAATCAGGAAACTCCCGATCGAAACCTCAGCGCCCACATAGGCGAAAATCGCAAGCGCCCCAAAGACCACATGCGAGTGCGACCAAATGCTGCCCTTTTCCTTATGCAGCTCGCTCGGGCGGTAGTCCTTCGTCGTCTCGATGCGGGGAAATTTGTACATCGCGATCGCGAGGCCGAGCAATACCAGCGCGAGCGCAATCCCCACATAAGGAACATTGACCGTGGACGCTTCGTGAATCTGATAAGCGCGGTGCACCTCCGGCGACATCTTCGTGACGTCCTGCACCGAACCGGCCGTCCGCAGGATCACGAAGGCTCCGAAGATCGGTCCCAGCACGGTTCCCAGCGAATTGAACGCCTGCGTTAAGTTCAGCCGGCTGGACGCGGTGCGCGGCGGTCCCAGCACCGTGACATATGGATTCGCCGCCACCTGAAGCGCCGTGATGCCCGCGGCCAGCACGATCAGCGCGCCAAGGAACAGCGGGTACGACGGCACCTTGGCTGCCGGGACAAACAGCAACGAGCCGACGCCCATGGTGAGCAGCCCGGCCACCATCGTCTTCTTGTAGCCGATCCACTCCACCACCTTCCCCGATGGAATCCCCAGCAACGCGTAGGTTGTGAAGAAGGCAAATTGCACCAGCATCACCTGTGCGTAATTCAGCTCGAAAATCGATTTCAGATGGGGAATCAGGATGTCGTTGAGCGAGGTGAGAAAGCCCCACATGAAAAACAGCGTCGTGACCATCGCCAGAGCGCTGCGGTAGCTGGTTCCTTCGCCGCCGGGTGCAACCTGAATCGTTTGACTGCTGCTGGTGCCGGAGATTGCCATGGTTTGCTCGATTCTCGTCCTGCTCGTTCCTGTCTGGTCTTCGTTAGATGTCCGGATGCGGACAGTGGAGGGATACCGCACAACCAGAAAATGGGCCCTCGCCGATCATATATTCGGACGAGCATGCCCAAGCCCTGACGAAGGTACCGGAATCCGGTAAGAAACCCTTTCTGTTGTGAAACTTTGCACCCACCTGCTCGTCAGATCAGTGAGGTTTCCCGCGAGATAATGGAATGAAGATGAGTTCCCCACGACATTTGCGCCTCGCCGTAGCGGCGCTCTGCTGCATCTTCGCCATGGCGGCCGCTTCCAGTGCCGCTGCGCAGGCACCCGCGTCGAATAAGGTCATCGGGACCGTTACGGCCGTTAGCGGAACCTCCGTTTCGGTAAAGCAGGATTCCGGCTCCGACGCGACGGTGAACGTTCCTGAGACGGCCAATGTGGTTCGAACCGAGCCGGGTTCGAAGACGCTGGCCGGCGCCACGAAGATCGCCCTCGCGGACATCGAAGCAGGGGATCGCGTGCTGATATTGGTTTCCGGCGACCCGCCTGTGGCCAAAGTGGTCGTCGTCAACAAAAAGAGCGACATCGCCGCCAAACAGCAGCAGGAACAGGCCGACTGGGCACGCCGGGGGGTGGGCGGGCTGGTGAAGGCAGTGGATGGCGGCGCGGGAACTGTAACGATCGCGGCGACAAATCGAACCGTCACAATTCACACGACAGCCTCAACGGTCATCCGACGTTACGCTCCCAATTCTGTGAAATTCACTGACGCGCAGCCCTCGACGCTGGCAGCCATTCAGCCGGGCGATCAGGTGGAAGCCCGGGGAGATCGCAGCGGAGACGATGTGAAGGCCGACGAGATCGTTTCGGGGTCGTTCCGCAACATTGCCGGTACCGTTTCCTCAATTGACTCGGCCGCCAATTCATTCACAGTCAAAGATCTGGTGACGAAGAAGAGCGTCACGATCAAGACGACTCCTGACTCCGACCTGCGCAAACTCGATCCGCAGATGGCGCAGATGGTCGCAATGCGGCTGCGCGGCGGGGGCAACGGTGGCGGACAGACCCAGCAAAGCTCCGGAGAACATGCTGCTGGTCCGGGCGGCAGCCAGGTCCGTCAGGGCGGCGGCGGCCCGGCCAATACGGGCGGACAGGGCGTGGGATTCTCCCGGGTCCTGCAGCATTCACCCGAGATTCATGTCTCCGATCTGCACAAGGGCGATGCAGTCATGATTGTTGCCACCTCCGGCGATCCCGATTCGGCGACCGCGATTCGCCTTCTGGCCGGCGTCGAGCCGATGCTGCAGGCCTCAGCCAGCGGAAGCCAGAGCATGTTCTCCTCAGCATGGAGCGGACTCGGTGGCGGCGGCGGCGATCAGGGCGGTGGCGAGGGTACTTCCCAGTAGTGTGTAGAAATCGATGTTCCTCAGGTGAACTCGCCCAGCCAAAAACACGTCTGTCTTAGTACGACCTGGTTTCATCACGGGCTGCCGAAAACCCTCTGCAGCGACCGTTAAAAGAGAAGGAAAATCCGTTGAACCCAAGAATTATGCATTGCCTGAAGTGTCTGACTCTCCGGATTGGCTATGCGGGGACCAGCTCTTGCCCGGTTCCCTCGCGACAAATGGGCCGTTGGCTGCTGATCGGAACGTTCGCAGGACTGCTGGCTTGTGTGCCGTCCAGTCCGGCGCAGGAAGCCGTTGCACCCACGACTCCTTCTGTTCCGCAGGTCACATCCGGGGCTCCGACGCAGAACGCCGGCGGCATTCGCGGCCAGGTGGCCGATCCTTCGGGCGCGGTCATCCCTAACGCCACCATCGTTGTGCTTGATACAGCCGGCAAAACGGTGGGCAAGACGACCTCCGATGCCGGTGGCGTCTACGCGGTCCATGGGATCCCCCCTGGAACCTACTCCGTCTGGGTGACCGCCGAGGGCTTCGCCGCGTGGCGCGTCCCCAATGTTGCGGTGGCAGCGGGGCAAATGAAGAACGTGAACCCTGCGCTGCAGATCCAGGTGCAGCAACAGCAGGTCGAAGTCCAGGCGGAAAACACCACGATCGGCACTGCGGCTGATGCAAATGCCAGCGCCCTAGTCATCAAGGGCAGTGACCTCAACTCGCTGTCCGACGATCCTGACGAGTTGCAGAACGAACTGCAGGCTCTTGCCGGTCCTTCCGCGGGCCCCAACGGGGGGCAGATCTATATCGATGGCTTTACGGGTGGACAGCTACCGCCGAAATCGTCCATTCGCGAAATCCGCGTCAACCAGAATCCCTTCTCTGCGCAATACGACCGGCTTGGTTACGGCCGCATCGAGATCTTTACCAAGCCAGGCACCGATAAGCTCCATGGGCAGGCTGAGATTGTGGGCAACACCTCTGCCTTCAACTCACAGAACCCGATTCTTCAGAACAGAACCGAGCCCTCCTACTACTCGTGGATGCTCCACGGTTCGGTCGGCGGCCCTATTTCGAAAAGCGCCTCCTATTTTGTCAGCATGTTCTCTCGCAAGCAGCAGGATGAAGACATTCTCCAGGCGATCGATCCGGCCACGGTGCATTTCGACAGCAACGGTCTTGCTACCGGCAGCTCGATCAACGATGCCATCGACAATCCCGGCTCGCGCCTCAATGTCAGTCCTCGCCTTGACCTCCAGCTGGGGAAGGCGAATACGCTCACGGTGCGCTACGAATTCAACCGGGGCGTCAGCACCAACGGCGGGCTCAACGCCCTTAGCCTGCCCTCCACCGCGATCAATACGCATCAGGAGGACAATACCCTCCAGCTTTCCGACAGCCTGATCCTGAGCCCGAAACTCGTCGACGATATCCGCTTTCAGTACCGCCGTATTCGCAATAGCCAGACCGCAGTCTCGTCCCTGCCCTCTTATACCGTGCAGCAGTCGTTTACGGCCGGCGGCAGCGCCGAGCAGTCGGTGCAGGATCACGAAAACGTCTTCGAACTGCAGAACTATTTCTCGGGAGCTTTCGGCGCCCACTCGCTCAACTTCGGCGCTCGCGTCCGCGCTTACGACGACGTCAACGCGAGCACCAGCGGCAGCAACGGTTCTTACAGCTTTACCGACCTTGCGTCCTTCGTCGGCTGCCTCGATAATCCGCCGGCGGCGAGCTGCCATCCGCGGCAATACAGTTACAACTACATCCAGAACCCTGTCGCCAGCGCGATCCTGTTCGACTCCGGCCTGTTCTATCAGGACGACTGGAAGCTCAATCCTCGCGTCACCTTCAGCTATGGTCTGCGTTGGGAGACGCAGAACCGGATCCACGACAAGAATGACTGGGCACCCCGCGTGACGGTCGCCTATGCTCTTGGCCGTTCTTCGGGCAAGCAGCAGCCCAAAACCGTCATCCGTGCCGGGTACGGCTGGTTTTACCAGCGGTTCACCGTGGCTAACGGATTTGGCGCCCAGGTACCGTACATCGTCAACGCAATCCACCAGAACGGCATTAACCAGCAGCGTTTTATCCAGAACGCGTCGAACTCCACGATTGCCTTCAATCCCAACACTCCGACGGTGATCACTTCCGGGTCGACCGGCGGCGGCCCCGCGGCTCCCACGAAGTACACCATCGATCCAAATATGAAGACCGCGAATGAAATGGAAGCCGCGGCTGGGGTAGACCGGCAGCTCTCGAAGTTCATGACCGGGAACGTCACCTACGTCTACTCCCAGGGCATTCACCAATACTTCACGGACAACCTCAGCGCGGCTGCATCCGAGGTCGCGGCCGGGGGATTCCAGGACGGGGAGTATCCGGAGACGCAGCCGGATGAGCCTCTGGAAAATAATCTGCAATACCAGTCCGGCGGTTTTTATCGTGAGCACCAGCTCATGGCCACGATCCGCGCCAACTACCGCGCCTTCAGCCTCATGACGAACTACACCTGGAGCGATGCCAAAGGCGACACTTCAGGCGTCGGTACCGTGCCGTCGGTTTCCAGCAACCCGGGACTGGACTACGGGCGGACCAGCTTTGCCGTCGAGCATCGGTTCATGGTTTTCGGCAACGTCACACTGCCCTGGAAGGTCTCCGTTTCGCCGATGCTGGTCGCCAATTCCGGCAATCCGTTCAACGTCACAACCGGGAGCGACCTTACCGGCAACAACCAGTTCAACGCGCGGCCCACCTATGCAGATCCGTCCAAATGTGACGGCGTCAACGAGAACTACATCAGTGCCGGGCACTTCGGTTGTCTTGACATCAATCCTTACAACACCGGCAACGCTGGCGAGAAAATCATCCCCTACGGCGTCGGCACCGGACCCTCTTCCGTCAGCCTCAACATGCGTCTGAACAAGTCCATCGGCATCGGGCCCAGGCTAGGTGAAGGCGAACACGCAGCTGGTGGCGACGGCGGGGGCTTTCACGGAGGACCTCGGGGACTCGGTGGTGGCGGTTTCAGCGGATCACGGGGCGGCCCGGGGCGCATGGAAGCGGCGGTAAACCGGCGATACACGCTCAACCTCGGTGTTTGGGCGACGAATGTTCTCAACCATGAGAACCTCGGTACGCCGAACGGTGTGCTGACTGCCGGGCAATCGCAAGGAACCGGCCGGCCCGGATCCTACTTCGATCAGTCGCAGTCTTTAGCGGGAGGATTTTTCGGACCCTCAACGTCGGGCAACCGGAGCGTCTTCCTCCAGGCGAGCTTCAGCTTCTAGAGGCGGCAGGCGGCAGCCGACGGTTGGTTCTGGCAGCCGCCTCATTCCGGCTCCCTGCCGCTAAGATGGTAGGGACCATGCCTAATCCATCGCTCGGCTTTGCAACGCGCGCCATTCACGACGGGCAGGCGCCTGACCCCCGAACCGGGGCCGTCACCGTGCCCCTTTATCTGACGTCCACCTACGAACTCCAGGGCATTGAGCAACACCGCGGCTGGGAATATTCCCGCGTTTCGAATCCGACGCGCGACGCAGTCGAAGCCAGTCTCGCTTCCCTCGAAGGGGGGACGAGCGGGCACGCCTTTGGCAGCGGGATGGCGGCCATCGCCGCGCTCGTTACCATGCTCAAGGTCGGCGACCATGTCATTTGTGGGCACAATGTCTACGGCGGCACGACGCGCCTGTTCACACAGGTCATCCCGCATCACGGCATCGAGTTCAGCTTTGTGGATACATCGAACGCCGAGAACGTTCGCCAGGCGATGCGGCCGACGACGAAGCTGGTCCACATTGAAACGCCGACCAACCCGCTGATGATGCTGACGGATATTCGCGCGGTGGCGGCGATTTGCCATGAGCAGGGCATTCCGCTGAGCGTCGATAACACGTTCATGTCGCCGTATTTTCAGCGGCCGCTGGAGCTGGGCGCGGATGTGGTGATGCATTCGACGACGAAGTTCCTCAACGGGCACTCCGACGGGCTGGGCGGCATTCTGGTCACGACGCGCAGCGATCTGGCGGAGCAGTTTCGGTTTGTGCAGAAGTGCACGGGAGGCATCCTTTCGCCGTTTGAGGCCTGGTTGATTCTGCGCGGCGTCAAGACACTCGCTGTACGCATGCGCCAGCACGACGCCAACGGGCGCGCTGTCGCCGAATATCTTTCGAAGCATCCGAAGGTGAGCAATGTTCTCTATCCCGGGTTGACGTCGCACCCCCAGCATGAGCTGGCGAAGAGGCAGATGTCCGGGTTCGGATCCATGATCGCCTTTGAGGTCGG
>DASZYN010000011.1:0-4641 GCA_035545435.1 Acidobacteriaceae bacterium
AGCGCGTGCTGTGCTGCGTGAACCAGCAGCGCCGCCACGATCAGCAACACCGAACTGGCCGCAATCTGCATGCCCACCAGGATCTGGCGTGCGAACGTCTTCTGTTGCCGCTGCCGCGCGATCTGCAGAGCCGGCATGAGGCCGAAAAACAGCGTGGTCACCACGGTGACGCCCGCCGCGAACAGCAGCACTCGCCAGTCCGGTCGCGCGCTCAGCCATTTCGGCGCGTCCAGTTTCGCGAGCGCAACCGTCAATACCCCCCAGGATAAGCCCACTCCCGCAACCGTGCCCACCGCGCCCAGAAGCAGGCTCTCCGTGCAGAGCTGCCGAAAAATGCGCCACCGTCCCGCGCCCACCGCAATGCGTATCCCGATCTCGTGTTGCCGGCTTACCGCTCGAGCCGCCATCAGTCCCCCAACATTCGCGCAAGCCACAATCAAAATCAGCAGAGCCAGCATCCCGACCATGACAGCCACACGAATCATCTTCGGTTGCAGCACCTGCAGGTGTCCTCCTGGAGAGATCTGAATCCCCTCCTGATCCCATACCGCCTCCGGATGCTCGTGCCGCAGTTGGTTGGTGAGTGCGAGCATCTCCTGTGCGGCAGCGGTTATGCTCACACCCGGCGCCAGCTTGCCCCACATCTGCACGCTGCTCTGGGCCCAGTCCTTAAGGACGGTGCTGTGGGCGATGATGTAAGGCTGCTGGGCGATGGGAAGCCAGAGATCCGGATTCTGACCGCCCAGGCTGGCGAAGCTAAACGGCGTGACTCCGGCGATGGTCACGGGGCTGCCGTTCAGATGAATCACACGCCCCACCACATTCGGATCGCCGCCGAATCGGCGCTGCCAGAGGCCATAGCTCAGGACAACCGCGGGCGCATCCTGGGCACTGCCGTCGTTGCCAGGGTCCAGCACTCGCCCCACCGCCGGTCGTGTTCCTAGCTCGACGAAGTAATTCGGAGTCACAAAAGATGCGCTCGTCAGGTGCTCATCGTTGTCAATCTCCATCGGCGGCACCCCCAGCACCGCCATGGCGGCGGAGAGCGTATGAGCATGCTCCTGATAGAAGAGACACGACGGCCAGGACATCAGGTTCGAATACTGCTCCGGCGAGCGACGCTCCAGACGGACAAGGCGATCCGCCTCAGGTACTGGAAGGGGCTTCAGCACAACCATGTTGAACAGGCTGAAGGCGGACACGTTGACGCCCACCCCAATACCCAGCACCAGCACAGCGACCAGAGTGAATCCGGGCGACCGCCCCAGGATCCTCAGCCCGAAACGCAGATCCTGTAGAAGTCGATCGAGCCACGTCCAGCCCCATGACTCCCAGGCTTGTTCGCGCAACCGCAGCGTGTTGCCGAAATTCCTGTTCCCGGCCCGTGCCGCCATCTCGCGGTGGAACTCCATATCGCTCTCGAGTTCGGCATCGAGTCGCCGTCGATGGATCAGGTAGTGGAGCCGTCGGAGAAACTCGCCCATAAGAAACCTCGTTAGCCGGTGTTGATCACTATGCCGTGCGAAGCACGTCCTGGATGCCCTGGGTGATCCGTCCATAGCTGGCCAGTTCCTTTTCCAGCTGGACTTTGCCCTGCCGCGTCAGGCGGTAAAAGCGAACCTTACGGTTGGTTTCCGAGATCCCCCATTCTGCCTGGACCCATCCCTTTCGCAGCATTTTCTGGAGCGTCGGATAGAGAAACCCCTCCTCTACCGCAAGGACCTCTCGGGAAACCAGATGAATCCGTTGCGCAATGGCATACCCGTGCAGCGGCTCCGACTGAAGCACACGGAGAATGAGCATGGGCAATGCCCCTGCGGGACTGAGCGAGTCTTCCCTGAAAGTCATATGCCTAAAATTAATATGCCTAGCGATACTAGGTCAATGTCTCTCTTCTACGCCTATGGGCAGGTTGATTTTGGAAGAACGGAACGAGCCGCGCTCCAACACCACCGGGAGAAGTCCTTTCTCATGCCCCACCCTCTTTCCCCTCCTGCCCCATCAGGCCGCACTCTCTCGCCGCCCTCTATCCCCCGCTGTGCTACGCTTCGCACCGGTGGCCAATTTCGAAAAAGCGCCGGCTGAAGTTCAGGAGATCCTCTCCCAGCCGATCCAGCAGCTCGGTCTGAAGCTTGAGGGCTCGCCCCTCGAACGATTCGTCCAGCAGCTCTACAAAGAGCTCGCTGCCAAAGGTCTCCACAAATTTCGGCCCCGGTGCTACCTCACCGACGAGTGGGGTTGCCCCAACATGGAACCCGTCATCGGCATTCCCTTCTACCTCGCCGACCCCAAGCTGCAGCGCCTCGAATCCGAGATGAACGACATCGAGGACGCGCGCCAGATCATGATGTACCTGCGCCACGAGGCCGGCCACGCCTTTAACTACGCCTACGCGCTCTACAAGACCCAGGAATGGCGCGACCTCTTCGGACCCTTCCGGCGCCCTTACCGTGACAACTACAAGCCGGTCCCCTTCTCCCGCCAGTTCGTCCGCCACATGGAAGGCTGGTACGCGCAAAAGCATCCCGATGAAGACTTCGCGGAAACCTTTGCCGTCTGGATGACCCCTCGCTCCAACTGGCGGCAACGCTACAAAGGCTGGGGCGCGCTGAAAAAGTTGCTCTACATGGATCGCATCGGACGGAAACTCCGCGACGCCGACCCCATCGTCGCGCATGGCGATACCGACATCACCGTCGACGAAATGAACGTCACCGTTGGCGAGTTCTATCAGCGCGCCCTCGATCAGCAGCTCGTCCCGGGCGAACTTCCCTTCGACACCGACCTGCGCGACATCTTCAGCGTCTCGAAGCGGCGCAGAAAAAATGTTCGACCCGCCGTCGATCTTCTTCGCGAGAATCGCAAGGTCCTCGTCGACAAAGTGAATTACTGGACCGGCGTGCAGCGTCCGCTCGTCAAGAAGCTCATCGAATCGATCGAAGCAAAAGTTGCAGACCTTGGACTCCGCGCCGACATAAAATGTGAAAGAGAATACCTGACCGAGGTTTCTGTCTACGCGACGGCCCTGGCGATGAACTACATCACCCGGGGCAAGTTCATTCTCCCCTGACGGGCGTTGCTCGTGACGTACGTCGTAACCAAGAGCGCAGAGGCATCATGGCGAACCTGAAAATCACGATCCTGCACGACGTATGGGAGGAGGGCCCGCCAGAGCCTGAACCGGAGCCGGTCCGAGTGCCCCGCACCAGCAAAGGCAAGCGCCCCAGGAAGAAAAAGAAAGATCCTCTTCACGACCGCGAAGAAATCTTCGAAGCGCTGACCAAACTTGGCCACGAGCCTTCCTACCACCTCCTCGACGGCAGGAATCAGTCGCTCCTCGCCCTCGCCCGTTGCGGCGCCGATCTCGTCTTCAACCTCACCGAGTCCTACGCCGGCGACGACACGATGGACAAGAACATCGCTTCGTATCTGGAGCTCCTTCAGCTTCCCTATACCGGCAGCGGTCCCGAGGCTCTCTATCTCGCCCAGGACAAGTCCATCGCCAAAAAAATCTTCGACTTTCACAAGATCAAGACCCCTGACTTCGCTGTCTCTTACAAAGGGCGCACCGACCACTCCCACGACATCGAATTTCCTCTTATCGTCAAGCCAGTCTCCGAAGACGGCTCCATCGGCATCGACGCGGGTTCTCTGGTCGACAGCGTGAAGGAACTCATGGAGCGCATCCACTACATCCATGAGGAATTCGACAGCCCTGCGCTCATCGAGGAGTACATCGAAGGCCGCGAAATCTACGCCTCCATTCTCGGCAACGAGAATCCTCAGGTCCTCCCTCTCATCGAACTGGATCTCTCCAAACTTCCCAAAGGCACGCCCCGCATCGCCTGCCAGGACGTGAAATTCGATCACGACACCGAGGCCTACAAGGTCACAAAATCCGCTCCCGTCGAAGACCTCGACGAAGAAATCCTGAAGAAGGTGCAGGACACCGGCCTCGCCGCGTACCGCGCTCTCGGCTTGCGCGATTACGGCCGCATCGACATGCGCCTGAACAAGAAAGGCCAGGTCTACGTCATCGAAGCCAATCCCAACCCGTGGCTCGCCAGCGCCGCAGAGTTCACCATGGCCGCCAAAAAAGCCGGCTACTCCTACACCGACATGATTGAGAAGATGATCGGCCTCGCTCAGGCCCGCTTCTTCTAGTGTGGCGTTTCCGAGGTTTCTTTATCCTGTCGTCCCGACCGAACCCTGAGCACAGGGAAGGGGAAGCGGAGGGACCTGCTTCCCTTCAGCGGGAAGATATTTCGGAAACACCACCTTAGTGCCGCGTTTCTTTACCTTGTCATCCCGACCGAACCCTGAGCATAGCGAAGGGGAAGCGGAGGGACCTGCTTCCCTTCAGCAGGAAGAGATTTCGGAAACACCACATTAAATATCCTCCGGCAGCGCCGGAGGCTTTACGGTTGCTGGCCCCTCAAAGGGGCCTGATCGCAACCGTAAAAGCAAAAGTAACGGCGACAGCAGACCAATTACCTGCTACCGATGCCGAAACCGCAAAGACGAATGCCAACTCCCGAACCGTCAAACTGGTGGCCAGTTGGGATTACCAGAAGCTGACACCCTGGATGGGTCAGTGGGTTCACTCGATCGCGCAACGAGACGCTCTCTGACTGTTCCCCG
>DASZYN010000012.1:0-5674 GCA_035545435.1 Acidobacteriaceae bacterium
TTCTGAGTTTCGTTGAACGCTGGAGCCGCTGGCATCGCGGCCTTGCCTGGGTGCTCGTCGTCGCCATCCTGGCGGTGCGCCTCTTTCGCGGCCTCGTTGTAGCGGAGCTTGTCTCGCCGAAAGTCCTGAGCAGCGGTCGTATCTTTATCGTCGTGACAGTTGCGGGCTCGCTTCTGTGGATCGCCAACCGCGGATGGTACGCGCATGCCGTACGCGCAGGACGATTCGTCCAGCTATTGCTTGGATTCTCGATGCTGTGGCTCCTTCCTGAGTTGGTGTGGATGGCGTTGCATCCCGAACCTCACGAGACCGCAGGCTTCTCGAAACCGATTGCGCAGCCGCCGCAGAGGCGCATCGTCTGGATCCTCCTCGATGAGGCCTCTCAGGATCAGATTTTCGATCATGTGCAGCCAGGTATCGCCTATCCGAACTTCGACCGCTTCGCGCAGAGTGCGGTCCACTTCACGAACGTGCAGCCGGCAGGATACTTCACCGAGAAGGTGATTCCTTCCCTGTTCACCGGCGACATCATCACCGGCGAGCGCAGCGATCTCGATGGACGGCTCTTTGTGCGCACGGAAAAAAATCACCGCTGGCATCTCTATCCCGATCACTCGACGCTCTTCGCCGAGGCGAAGCAGGAAGGCTGGTCCACAGCGGCCGTGGGCTGGTACAACCCGTACTGCCGCACCGACGCGGCCGAACTCGATCATTGCTACTGGACGCTGACCACGCCTTTGCCCGGGCGCTACGACCCTGATCGAACGGCACTCCAGAATGCGGCTGCTCCGGTGGCGAAGTCTTTGCTCCGCATGGTCGGCCGGCGGATTCAGGATCCAACGCCGTGGCAAATTCACGCGGCCGACTATCGCGTGCTCCTGCAGCACGCGCGCGAGGAAATTGCCGATCGGGGAGGCTTCGTCTTCATTCACCTGCCTGTGCCGCACCCGGGTGGCATTTACAATCGCCGCACGCATCAGGTGGGCGTCGACGGCAGCTATCTTGACAACCTGGTGCTCGCAGACGAAACGTTCGGGACATTGCTGCAGGCCATCGATGCGACTCCGCTCGCCGACCGCACCACCGTCATCATCTCCTCCGACCACTCCTGGCGTGTCAATCTGTGGCGTCCCACGACCGACTGGCGTGCGGAAGATACGCGCGTTTCTGCCAATCGCTTCGATCCGCGGCCGCTGCTCCTGGTGCGCTTTCCTGGCGAGCGCGAAGGAGCGAAGATCTCGAGCGCCTTCCCGCTGATCGATATGCACGCGATGATCCAGGCCATGCTTGCCGGCCGCATCAGGACCGCCGCGGAACTTCAGGTCTGGACCGGTCAGCAATAACTAGCGGCGCGTGAGGAAGAACGATCGCACCCCGGGACGCAACAGCAAGTAAAGAAAAATTGCGTCAATAACAACCCCGGAGAGGCTATGGAGCCAGTCGCGGGTGATCAGCAGGCTGACCAGATCCCCAAGCGCATTGATGCCGAAAATCGCCAGGGAAAGCAGCCAGGCCCAAAGGCGCCGTGTCAGCAGGCCCACACCGGCCGCAGCCGCGAGCCCTCCCACCAGCAGCAGAAGCGTCGCTACGGGTCGCGCCTGAGTCGCGAACGCTTCGTACACGGGCATGTTCAGTTGCCACATCCGGTCCAGCCGGGTCCCGGGCACAAACAGCGAGAAGCTAACAGTCCAGGCAATCGCCGCTGCGAAGCACTCCATCACGGCAACCAGAACGACGGCCCACGGCCTCTTCATTTCACTTGTTTGTGTCATGGGTGCAGGATCGCCCCCGCCGCGCCTCCAGGCCGTTTCCAGTGTGCAGCCGGACGTGCGACCGCATACATTTGCTCGGCGATCTCGTCCATCATCGCCAGGCGATCGCCGTTCTCTTCGTAAAGATCGAAGTGCGTGCGATTGTCGCGATAAGTGAAGTGCGGATCGGCGCCAAGACGATCCAGCACCGCTTCAAATTTGTGCGCAGCGCCGTCCAGATAAAACGTATCCGCCGTCCCCACCACAACGTGGATTTTGCCCTTCAAGGCAGGTCCACGCGTCGTCCAATTCGTTTCAACAATATGTGCCAGGTCGTAGTGATCGTGCCAGTACGCAACGACCTTCGGATCGACATCCCCGGTGTCGCGGTCGAACATCTTCAATGGACGCCCGTCGGGCCCGCGCGGCGAGAAAACCCAGTCGAACGAGGCAATCTGCCCTCCATAAGCGCCGAGCACGCCTTCCTGCCGGGTTAATTCTTCAAACGTCGCCTGCACCTGCCCATGATCGCGCACGATGGGGTAAGGCGTTCCATCCGGGCGGTGATAAACATTTGCGTGCGCCGCGTAAAGATCCACGCCGGTAAAGTCATGGAAATCGCTCGGGTCGGGTGAGGTCGACCAGGTGCCTCCGAAGATTTGCGGATAGTTGACCTGGAGCTGCAGCGTCGCCCATCCTCCGGAAGAATGTCCCTGCAGGAAGCGCCCCGACGGCTTCGCGTCCATCCGGTACTTCGCCTCAATCCACGGAATGAACTCCGCAGTGAGCGCGCGGCCCCAGGGCCCATTGTTCACCGAATCGGCGAACTCATGTGTCCCGGTCGCAAGCGATTCATCAAGGAAGATCCATATCATAGGGGGCATTGTGCCGGCGTTCATGCGGCCGGCAATCATCAGTGCAAAGGAATGAATCGTTGCGAGCTTTGCGCCGAAGCCGTGAGTCCAGTAGACCGTTGGATAGTGCTCCTTCGCATGCTCGGCGTAGCCCGGCGGCAACACAACCCATCCTCTAACATGCGTTTCGCGCCCGGAAAAGGCCGTAAGCGCGGGACTGACAAAGTCGACTTCGGAGGTCGCCCTCTCTGCCGCGTCCTGTTCGTCGGGCTTCAATGGCAGCGGGCGCTCCGCACGCGCTTCCACCACGTGACTGAGCACGAACGTTGGTTCGGTGCCTGTACCGGGTGTCCAGTCCGGCAACGGAACCACATCGCTCTCGATGTCGCCCGGCTCGGCGCCGTCGTAGGCGTAGGTGTGATCCACATCGAGAACCGCCTCGGCCTGGTACGTTCCGGATTTCAGGGTGGAAAACGGAGCAGGGAACGTGAGGCCGTCGACGTCGATGTCGATTGAGGCGCCAGGCTTCAGAGCAGAGACTTCCATGGCCGCAATCGATGTCGCAGAAGGATGAAACTCGTTCGCCTGGACGCTCTTCGCCCCGCTCCCCGGCTCCAGAAAAATGAAGAGCCGCCCTGAGGCCGGATGCATGCTCGGATCCAGCGTGACGCGGAAGAACAGATGCGGGGTTGCGGTCTGCGCGCAGGCGAGGGAAACCAGAAACGGCAGGAGAAGCAGGCGTACGACTTTCCTGAGGATCATCCCCGCGAGTCTATCAGTGAGGCGGAAACCGTGGGAACACCTCAGGTCACACAGAACGCAATCCCGAATCTCTATTGCCTGCTGGCTATTGGCTATTCCCTGCTTTTATGGATGGAGAATGCGCGCCGGACCACCGTCAGGACCGAGGACCTTGATGCGTTTTGCCAGCCCGAAGAACCCAAGCAGGCGAATCCCCCAGTAGTTGAAGTCCAGCTCGTACCATGCCATGCCATGGCTCGCCGATACCGGATGCGCATGATGGTTGTTGTGCCAGCCTTCGCCGCCGGTCAGCAGCGCAACCCACCAGTTGTTGCGCGAGTCATCGCGTGTGTCGAAGCGCCGCGCTCCCCACAGGTGCGTGGCGGAGTTGACCAGCCAGGTGGCATGCAGGCCGAGGGTGATACGCAGAAAAACGCCCCACAAAAACCATGACCATCCGCCAATGAAGAAGAGCGAGATGCCGACCACCGTGAGCGGCACCCAGTGCCAGCGGCTCAGCCATACATAGAACGAGTCGTTCGCAAGGTCAGGGACGTAGCGCACCAGGCGCGGATTCTTGTTGCGGAGCGATCCGTGCAGGATCCAGCCCATGTGCGACCACCATTTGCCATCGCGCGGGGAGTGCGGATCGCCGGGGCGGTCGGTGAGCTGGTGATGCATGCGATGCACTGCAACCCAGTAGATCGGCCCGCCCTGCAGCGACAGCGTTGCACAAAGCGCCATGGCGTATTCCACCCACTTCGGCGTGATGTAGCCGCGATGGGTGAGCAGCCGGTGATAGCTCATTCCGATGCCGACATTTTGTCCGAGAACCCACAGCACCAGAAAAACCGCCAGGGCGCTCCAGCTGAAGAAGAACAGCGCCACGACCGCGAGCACGTGAAAGATCGTCAGGGTGACGGCGAAGATCAGGTTTAGCTTCGCGGAGCGGGTCTGCTCCAGCGCTTCGGCGTCGGCGCGCACGGTTTCAGCGGGAATCTCAGCAATAGGCGGCATGGGGACAAAAATACAGCTTCACTTTAATGGCACTGCCGGGCAAGTGACTGTAAGAGTTGCGTAATCTCGACGGGCACGCACCGGCCCTTGGATCGTTAGCCGTTCGAGGCCTCCGCTGTGGCGCGCACCGCTTCCGGGCGCGATGCCTCGTCCAGCTTCCCGAAGATCATCTTGCCCGACGCGGTCTGCAGCACCGATGTCACGCAAATTTCCACCGATCTGCCGATCAGGCGCCGTGCGTGATCGACCACCACCATGGTGCCGTCGTCAAGATAGCCGACCCCCTGATCGAACTCCTTGCCTTCTTTCATGACGACGACGCGCATCTTCTCGCCAGGCAGCACCACCGGGCGCAGAGAGTTCGCCAGGTCATTGATGTTGAGCACCGCCACTCCGCGCACCTGCGCCACCTTATTCAGGTTGAAGTCGTTGGTCACAATCTTGGCTTCCATTTGCCGGGCCAGCTCGATGAGCTTCAGATCCACTTCTTTGATGTGCGGGTAGTCCTCTTCGGCAATCTGCACCGTGATCTGCGCGTTGCCACGCATGCGCTGCAGTACATCCAGCCCGCGCCGTCCGCGCTGGCGCTTCGAGGAGTCTGAGGAGTCCGCGACCATCTGCAGCTCGCGAAGGACAAATTCCGGGACGATCAGCACACCTTCGAGAAAACCGGTCTCCGCGATATCTGCGATGCGGCCGTCGATGACCGCGCTGGTGTCGATGACCTTGGCATTGCGCTTGTTCGCGCGTTCCCCGACAAAGAGTCCACCCAGCGCAGCAAGATTCAGCAGATCGCCCTTGTTCGCGCCTACCACCAGACCGATATACGTCATCAGCAGCAGAACGCTGAGCTGGAACAGGCTGCGCGTATGGCCCTCCGGCAGGCTGTTGCGCAGCACCAGCGAGAAGAGGAACGCTCCCATGATGCCCAGCAGGCTGCCAATGACGGCGCCGAAGAGCCGCCGCAGGCTCAGCGCGCGAACCCGCAGCTCAAAGAAGATGATGAGGCCGGAGACAGCTGCGCCAACGCCGCCCGCAGTCCACGGTGAAAGGCCAAACGGGCGAAAAAACCAGCAGGCTAAGGTAAAGACAAGGACAAAGAGCAGACGAAGAGCGAATAAATCCATTCAGGCCCCCGACGACGTACGCCCGCCACGCGGAAGAAGAATAAAAGGGGGATCAGAAAACCACCAGCATTGCCGGGCAAAGGGGAGTATACGCAGGCCCGCCAGCGCAGTCCAAGGCCACCATTCTCACAATGGATGACACGAAAAGAGGGATTGACATCGGACCCGCTGCGGTGCGGTAATG
>DASZYN010000013.1:0-7868 GCA_035545435.1 Acidobacteriaceae bacterium
GGTGTCCGGATCAGGACACTTCCGGAGGGTTGGTCGAGCGTAACTGGAGCAGGTCCCACAGGTTTCCGCAGAGGTCCTCAAAGACGGCGACGGTCCCGTAGGTTTCCTCGCGCGGATCGCGTCGAAAGCGAACGCCCTTTCCGACCAGGGCGTGGTAGTCGCGCCAGAAGTCGTCGGTGTGCAGGAAGAGAAAGACGCGGCCGCCGGACTGATTTCCGATTGCTTTTTTCTGATCGGGAGTCGCCGCGCGGGCGAGGAGGAGGCGCGTTTCGCGGGAGCCGGGCGGGGCGACCAGGACCCAGCGCTTGCCCTCGAGCGGGGTGTCTTCAAGGAGCGCGAAGCCGAGAACGCCGCAGAACCAGGCGATGGCCTCGTCGTAGTCGCGGACGAGCAGGGCGACGTACCCAAGGGTCTGGCGCGGCGGGGGAGAGGAAGGGCTTTCCACAACAACAGTATGGCTGTTGAGGGGCGGAAATTGGCCGATGAGGGGAGTGGAAGCTCGGAGAGAGCGGCGCCGAGGGCTGCAGGTGCGGCAGGTGCACGGGGCAGTGCGGGCGGGAAGGATCGTCGGGCAGCATGTTTGCAATCATCGGCATTGTGGTGGTCTTTGGGGCGGTGGTGGGCGGCTATCTGATGGAGCATGGGCACCTGGGAGTACTGGTGCAGCCGGCCGAACTGCTGATCATTGGCGGAGCGGGCGGGGGCACACTGCTGATCGCGAACCCGCTGCGGATCCTGAAGAAGATCATGGGCGGGGCGATGGGCATCTTCGGCTCGACGAAATTTGGAAAACCGCGCTATCTCTCGACGCTGCGCATGATGTACGAACTGCTGCAGAAGGCGCGCCGCGGAGGAATGCTCACCATCGAGAGCGATGTGGAGAAGCCGGACGAGAGCCCGATCTTTCAGGGCTATCCGGAGTTCGTGAAGAACCACCATTTGCGGGACTTCGTCTGCGACACGATGCGCATGGTGATCACGGGGGGCGTGGATGCGTTCGACATGGACCAGATGATGGATCTTGACATGGAAGTGCAGCACCACAGCGAGGAGGAGCCGGTGACGGCGCTGTCGACGATGGCCGATTCGCTGCCTGGGCTGGGGATCGTGGCAGCGGTGCTGGGGGTGGTGATCACGATGGGCGCGCTGGGCGGCCCAGCGGAAGAGATCGGCCACAAAGTGGCTGCAGCGCTGGTGGGAACGTTTCTGGGAATTCTGCTGTGTTACGGGCTGGTGGGCCCGGTGAGCCAGAACATGGCCAAGGCAATCGCCGAAGAGCACGCATACCTTTACGTGCTGCGGGTGCTGATCCTGGCGTTTATCCGCGGGCAGCCGCCGGTGGTGGCCATCGAAATGGGACGCCGGGCGATTCCGGCGCACGTACGGCCTTCGTTTGCGGAAGTGGAAGAGGCATGCCGGAACCAGCCGGCCGCCGCCGCCGCAACCACCGACGCCGCCGCGTAAGAGGAGAGCATGGCGGGCAGACCGATCATCGTCATCAAGAAGAAGTCCGCCCACGGTGGCCATCATGGCGGCGCGTGGAAGGTGGCCTATGCCGATTTCGTGACCGCGATGATGTCGTTGTTCATCGTGCTGTGGCTGATGAACACGAGCGAGAAGGTGCGCCAGGCGGTAGCGGGGTATTTCAACGATCCGCGAGGCAGGTCCACCATGACGGGCACGGACCAGTCCGGGTCAAGCGAGAACCTTGCGCTGACGAAGGACAACATCCCCGAGTTGAAGAAGAAGATCGAGGAGGCCATCCGGCAGATGAACGATCTGAAAGCGCTGCAGAACCAGATTCAGATCACGATCACGCCGGAGGGACTGCGCATCGAGTTGCTGGAGACGAAGGATGGGACGTTCTTCGATTCAGGCAGCGCCACGCTGAACAGGAATGGGCGCGAACTGCTGGAGATGCTGGCGGGGCAGCTGGGTGGACTGCCGAATCGGATCTCGATCGAGGGACACACCGATGCTGCGCCTTATGCGTCGAAGGACGGATACGGTAACTGGGATTTGTCGACTGACCGCGCCAATGCCGCGCGGCGCGTGATGCAGGTTTCGGGGCTGCGTTCGAGCCAGGTGTCGCAGGTGCGCGGCTATGCGGATCAGAAGCTGCGCGTGCCGGAGGATCCCCTCGATCCTTCGAACCGGCGGATTTCACTCATCGTGCAGTATCTTACGGCGGAGGCACCGGCGGTTCCGGCCGACGGCAAGGCCAGACCTGCGGAAGGTGGGGAGGGAGCCAAACCGCAGCAGGAGGGGCCATCGATCGCGATTCCCGCGTCCGGTGGTGGGGCGCAGAAGAAGGAGACCTCGTCGGGCGCACCTTCGGCGAGCGAGGCGAAACCGGATTCCGAAAAACCGGCGGAGGGAAAAACCCAGGACCCGGCCGGAGCTGCGGGGCAGAGTCCCGCGAAGCCAGCTCCTGGGGGCAAACCATCAGCGGCCAGAGTGGCTACGGCCAACATGGTTTCGCGCTTGTGGCATAAAGTGCGCAGAAAGTAGAGCTGCTTAACCCTGCCGCAGGGACCAGGAAAGCGCGCGAGGGCTCATCTTGTGCCACTATAAAGTTGTCAGCCCATCTTGAATCGCACGCGAAGCATCGCAGACCCCGTCGTCGGCGCGCGGCAGTCTTCTCAGGGGAGGGGAACGACGTGGACGAACTGGTGCGAATGTCCGAAGAGACCAGCGATATCGATCTGCTGCACGATATCGGCAGCCGCATGGCGGCGGCCGATCCATTTCATGAAGTGCTGCAGCGCGTGATCGTGATGGTGACGGCCGCGGTGCGCTGCGACTCGTGCTTCATCTACGTTCTGGAAAAGGAGAAGCTGGTGCTGCGCGCCTCCAAGAATCCGCACGAAGACGTGGTGGACACGATGCAGATCGATGTGGGCCAGGGCGTGACCGGATGGGTGGCCGAACACAGGCAAACGGTGGCGCTGCCCGCAAAGGCGTGGGCCGATCCGCGATTCGCGCGCTTTCCCGCCTTGCCGGAGGATCGCTTCGAGGCTTTTCTGGCGGTGCCGATCCTGTGCCGGGGCAAGCTGGTGGGCGCGATCAACATGCAGCACCGCGAGCCGCACCATCACTCGAAGCGCGAGATCAAGCTGATCACGATGATCGGATATCTGGTCGGCGCCGAGGTCGAGCTGGCGCGTATGGAGTATGAGAAGTCGCAGCTGGCCGATCAACTGGAGACGCGTAAGGTGATGGAGCGCGCCAAAGGCCTCCTGCAGCGCGAGCTGGGAATCGATGAAGAAGCCGCATACCTGATGCTGCAGAAGCAGAGCCGTCAAAAGCGCCGGCCGCTGCGGGAAATTGCGGAAGCGATCATTCTGATGGACGATCTGCGCAAGGGCAAGAAATAAGCGCCGGCAGCAGGCAATAGCCAATAGCCAATAGCCAATAGCCAGTAGGGACCAGCGGGTCGCCTCTGACTCATTGCCGAAAACGTCCAATTCCGAACAGTGCATCGCGATTGCGGACAGGTGATACGCCCACTCGTTGCGTAAACTGTCTCTTTTCATGGAATTTGGGCGAGTGAAGTTGGCAGGGCAACTGCCGCAATCAACATTAGCCCTGAAATCACCCACTCCCCACGGGCGCCGGAAAAGAAACCATGCTTACCGACCTTCGCTTTGCCCTGCGGCAGATGCTCAAGTCGCCCGCCTTCACTGTGACCGCCATCGTGACCCTTGCGCTGGGCATCGGCGCCAACACGGCCATCTTCAGCGTGGTGAATGCGGTGCTGCGGCATCCGGCGGGCGTCGACCATCCGGAACGGATCGCCGTCATGCACGTCCGCTACACGCAGTTCACGCTCGACGTTCCCTTTGTCTCCGTGCCGACGTTTGCAAAGGCCAATTCGATGCGCGACGAAGTCGAAGCGGCGGCCATCGAGAACGGCACGAGCTTCAACATCACTCGCGACGGCCAGGCGGAAAATATCCCGGCAGCGAGAGTTTCGTCGCGCTGGTTCGATGTGTACGGCGCCCGGCCTATTCTGGGACGGACGTTTACCTCTGATGAAGATCAGCCCAATGCCGGGCCGGTGGCGGTCCTCAGTTATGGCATGTGGCAGCGGGTTTTTGGCGGGCGTCAGGACGTTGTCGGCCAGACCCTGCTGCTCGACCAGAAGCCGTACCGCGTCCTTGGGGTGATGCGCAGCGACTTCGCGTGGCCGCGCAAGGCGGATGTCTGGGTCCCGATGGCACTCCCACCGGCGGCGTTCAACCCGGAAAACCTCTTCAACGAGTCGTATTATGTGGCAGCAAGGTTGCGCGAAGGCGTCGCGGTGGAAAAGTTCAGCGCGTCGATCGCCGCCGCGATGTGGGCGACTCTGCAGGGAAGCGAGCGCGGCACATCGTTTGCAAAAAGCTCCGGTTGGTCTGTCTATGCGACGCCGCTGACGGATTTTGCCGCAGGACCGCTGCGGACTCCGCTCTACGTGCTGTGTGGTGTGGTGGCGCTGGTGCTGCTGATAGCGGCCGCCAACGTAGCGGGACTGCTGCTGGCGCGGGCATCGGCGCGCAGCCGCGAGTTTGCCATTCGCACCGCACTGGGGGCGAGCGCCTCACGCATGGTGCGGCAGATGCTGGTGGAAACGCTGTTGCTGGCCGGAGTGGCGGCGATTGTCGGCGTGATCGCCGGGCCGTTCATCGGCGCCTTGCTGCTGCATCTGGTTCCACACGACCTCGCGCGCGGGTTCGTCGTGCACACCGATCCGGCAGTGCTCGGGTTCACGGCGGCAGTGGCCATCCTGGCGGCGGTGATCGCTGGCCTGGGGCCGGCCATCGGCCTGATGCGGTCGCGTGGGCGCCTTGCCCTGCACGAGGGCGGACGCGGCGGCACCGCGTCGGCGGAGAAACAGCGGATGCGCAGCGCTTTCGTGATTGCCGAAGTGGCGGCTGCGTTCTTTCTGCTCGCGGGAACGGGGCTGTTTCTCACGAGCCTCGAAAAGCTGCAGAAGGTGGATCCCGGATTCAACCCGCGGGGCGTGATGGCGGCGATGGTGCCATATTCGGGGCAGGAACTTACAAAGAACCAGCCACGTCAGGCGACGTTCGTGTCGAGTGTGGTGAGTAGTTTGGCTGCTGAGCCTGGGGTGCAGGCTGCGGCAGCGGTGTCGCCGTTGCCCTTCGATCCGAACGGGGGCGGGTCATGCTCGTTTTCAATTGTGGGGCGGCCGGAGGCGCCGAACGATCCCGGGCCGCACAGTCAGTTGTCCCTGGCGTCACCGGACTATCTGAAGGTGATGCAGATTCCGCTGATCGCAGGGCGGTGGATTGAGCCGGGCGACGTGGCAGGCAGCCAACCCGTGGTGGTCATCGATCAGCGCCTCGCCAAAAAATACTTCGCTGGGCAAAACCCCGTGGGGCAGCACATGTCGTTCCAGTGCGGCGGCGACCTGAAGAATCCGGCAACCGTGATCGGCGTCGTGGCGACGGTGCGGCTCAGTTCGCTCGAGGAAGACACCAGCGACGGTATGCGCTATTTTCCTTTTGCCCAGGGTAAAGGCTTCAAAGCTGATTTTCTGGTCCGCACGAACGGCAATCCCAATCAGATGGCTCCTGCTCTGAAACGCGCGGTGGCCGCCGTGGATTCGTCGCAGGCGGTGTCCATCCTGGTTCCGGTTGAGACGCTGGTCTCCGATTCGCTGGCCGGGCGTCGCCTGATCGTGCGGATGCTGGCGGTTTTCGGCGGACTGGCCCTGCTGCTGGCCATTGTGGGAATCTATGGGCTCATCAGTTACGTGACGGCGCAGCGCACCGGGGAAGTGGGGGTGCGCATGGCACTGGGCGCGCAGCGGATCGATGTATTGCGGCTGATCCTGGGTCATGCGCTGGTGCTGGTTGCGATTGGGCTGGGCATTGGGGCGGTTCTGTCTGCGACGGCGTCGGCGATCCTGCGCCGGGTCTTCACCGATTTCGGCGGCGGGATCTTTTCGTCATTGGCACTGGCGGCGGTAGCTTTGCTCGTCGTGGGAGTATTGGCTGGACTGATCCCGGCGCTGCGCGCGGCGAGTTTGGACCCGGTGAAGGCACTCAGAACCGAATAAAGGCAGCGTTCAGCGTTCAAAACCGCAGCTGAGTTGGAATTGGCAGCAAGGAGAGATCGAATGTTAGGTGATCTGAAATATGCATGGCGGCAGCTGAAAAGGTCGCCGGGGTTCGCCGTTACGGCGGTGGTCACCCTGGCGCTGGGGATTGGCGCAACGACGGCCATCTTCACCATGTTCGATCAGGTGATGCTGCGCATGCTCCCGGTGGAGCGTCCCCAGGAACTGGTGCGGCTGAACTGGCACGGCAGTTTTTCGGGCTCCATGAGCGCCTTTGGCGGTGACGTCGGCGACTACTATTCCTACCCGATGTACAAAGACCTGCGCGACAAGAATCAGGTCTTCAGCGGAATGCTGGCGGCAGTCCCGACCGAGGCAGGCGTGTCGTGGCAAAACCAGGCGGAGAACGAGCGCATCGAGGTGGTCACCGGGAATTACTTCCAGTTGCTGGGGCTGAAGCCGGCGGCGGGGCGGCTGTTGACCACAGGAGACGAGACGGCGAAGGACGCCAATGCTGTGGTGGTGCTGGCTTACGATTACTGGCGGACGCGCTTTGGCGGCTCCCGCGACGTGATCGGACAGGCGCTGATGATCAACAGCCACCCGTTTACCATCGTGGGCGTCGCGCCGGAGAATTTCCGGACGGCGATCGGCGGCTACCGCCCGCGCGTGTTTGTGCCGGTGACCATGGAGGCCATCGTCTCGCCGTGGCGGGCGAAGCTGCACAATCTCGACAACCACCAAAGCCTGTGGCTCACGGTTGTGGCGCGCCTGAAGCCGGGCGTGACAACGCAGCAGGCACAGGCCAGCCTGACGCCGCTGTGGCACTCGCTGCGGGCGCAGGAGCTAACCCTTTATCCGCACGCTTCCGCGAGTTTCAAAGAACGATTCGTCGACAAGTCGACCATCAAAGTGCTCGATGATTCGCGCGGGTTTAACCCGCAGCGGCTCGACCTTGGGACCCCGCTGATCATCCTGCTCAGCATGGCAGGACTGCTCATCGCGATGTGCACGCTCAATGTAGCGACATTACTGCTGCTGCGGTCCGCGGCGCGGGTCCGCGAGATGTCGATGCGCTACGCTCTGGGGGCGAAGAGCAGCCGCATTGTGCGACAACTGCTGATTGAAGGCGGATTGCTTGGACTGGCCGGAGTGACCGGCGGACTGGCGCTGTCTCCGGTGCTGGCGCGGATCCTGGTGCGGCTGATGACCACTGCCCAACCGGGCAGGGAACCCTATTCGTCGGCTATGGACCCACGGGTCCTGCTGTTTTCGGTGGGGCTCGCCTTCGTGATCAGCATCCTGTTCTCCATTGCGCCGGCGCTGCATTTCCTCAAGCCCGATCTGGCGGGTGCGCTTCGCCAAAGCACCGGGACGGCTTCGCGAACCTCGCAGCGATTCCGCAAGGCCGCAGTGGGCGTGCAGATCGCCATCAGCGTATTGCTGTTGGGTGGAGCGGGCCTTTTTGTCCGCACTCTGACCAACCTGCACAACCAGCCAGTCGGGTTCGATACGAGGAACCTGATCAACTTTGGCGTGGATCCTCAGGAAGCCGGCTACGGTGAAGAGCGCACGCCGCAGGTCATCAAAGGCGTGATGGAGCGGCTGGCACAGGTTCCACGCGTCCAAAGCGTGGCAGGCACGACAGACCCGGAGCTGGAAGGCAATTCGAGTTTCGAGGGCTATGTGATCCAGGGACATCCAGCCCGCGAGGGCGAGAACAACGACTTCGAAACAGCGTGGGTCACGGCTCGCTATTTTGAGACTCTGCGCCTGCCGTTGCTGGTCGGTCGCGAATTCA
>DASZYN010000014.1:0-1590 GCA_035545435.1 Acidobacteriaceae bacterium
CCACCTGTGGTTCCGAAGTTACGTCCAGCTGCATGGTACCGAGTCCACCAGGTCATTCCCAATGCGTCTTTAGTTGCAAGATCGACCCAGGGGGAAGGCCGCAAGCCCTGAGTTGTCATCGATCTGTCTCATTTCGGAACGCGCGCGACGTTTCCTTTCGCAACCGTGGGCCAGGACCCGCCTGGTGACGACAGTGTTTGGGTTCGTCGCCGCCTAATGGCACTACGGCCGCAAAGAGGAGGGTTCGGCACTTCTGACGATCGAGCACAGATGCGTCGTCGGCGAGGCTGCGTCGTGGCATCGATTGCCAAAAATGTAGTGACTACGGTTACTTATTGCGGAAATGAATCGAAACATTGCCGCGTTTCGACTCAGCTCTACCACCAGCGTAACCAGTTCGGACGGTGTTGTTCGTAATTCCACAATGGAAGGATGGTGGCTCTGATTCAGTGACCGTACTATCCCATCAGTCATTCGGAGAGCATGACTCTCCGAAGAAATCGCGAATCCAGCAAGCCGAGATTCACTGACGTTAACTGCACTTGAAGAAGCCTCGGTTCCCAGCCGTGGAGATGTGAGGGATGCAATGATCTCGCGTTCGAAATCGCTAAAACACTTGCTGTGGTTGTCGTCCATGGCATTTTCTCTGCCTTTGATCACCACTGCCCAACCGCCTAATCCGCCGGGACCGGCCGGAGGGCACCACGGTCCGCCGCCTAAGATTTCGGCGGACGCTGCGAAAGCCGATCCAAATTCCGTAATTCCTGTCATCATCCAGTACAAGCACGATCCAGGGTGGGCGCAGGACAGCCAGGTGAATCACCTCGGCGGCGCAACGAAAGATACCCTGCACTCCATTCATGCCAAGACCGCGCTGTTGCCCGCGGGTCAGCTGGGCACGCTGGCTTCCGATCCGAACGTCGCCTACGTTTCGCTCGATCGTCCTGTGCATCCGCGTGAAGCAGTCTCGATTAATGCGCCGGACTACACGTATCAGCCGATCAATGCACCGGCTGCCTGGTCCAGCGGATATGTAGGTACCGGCATCGGCGTCGCCGTCATCGACAGCGGCGTAACCGTGGTGGATGATCTGCAGAAGACCGATAACCTGACGCTTCCCGGAGTTACGGGACCGGCCGGACCGCCGGCTCCGCTGCCGCCGACACCGGGCGCGCATGGACGCGTGCTCTATTCGGCAACCTTCGCACCCGCGACGAAGGACGGCAACGATCAGTTCGGGCACGGAACGCACGTGGCAGGTCTGATCGCCGGTAATGGCAAAAAATCCAGCGGCAACCAGTACTCGATGACGTTCTACGGCATCGCTCCGAACGCCAACATCATCGACCTGCGCGCGCTCGATGCAAACGGACAGGGTACGGACTCCTCCGTGATCGCAGCCATCGAACAGGCGATCGCTCTGAAGGACAAGTACAACATCCGCGTGATCAACCTCTCGCTGGGCCGGCCGATCTGGGAGAGCTATACGCAGGATCCGCTGTGCCAGGCGGTGGAGCAGGCGTGGAAGGCGGGCATTACCGTTGTCGTCGCCGCCGGCAACGACGGCCGCGATCTGGCAGCGAACCCGAT
>DASZYN010000015.1:0-7156 GCA_035545435.1 Acidobacteriaceae bacterium
CGATGCATCGTCGCGGGTAGCAACGATGGCCGAAACCGCCGGCGGCACCATCGCCATGAGTAACATCAACGGTGACAAATTAGAGGTCGCCGTCGCCATCGGCACCGATCCCGCCACCACCTTCTCCGCCATCGTTCCGGCGCCCCCCGAGGTCGAGGAGTTCCTCATCGCCGGCTTCCTCCGCCAGCAGCCGGTTGAGCTGGTCAAATGCGAGACCGTCAACCTCGAAGTCCCTGCCCACGCCGAAATCATTCTCGAAGGCTACGTTCGCCTCGACGAGTTGCGCCCCGAAGGCCCCTTCGGCGACCACACCGGCTTCTACACCGCAGCCGAGGACTACCCCGTCTTCCACCTCACCTGCATCACGCATCGCCGCGACCCCATCTATTCGGCCACCATCGTCGGCAAGCCGCCGCAGGAGGACGCGTGGATGGGCAAAGCCGTCGAGCGCATCTTCCTCCCGCTCTTCCGTCTCACCCTCCCGGAAATCGTCGACATCAACCTCCCCGTTGAGGCCGTCTTTCACAACCTCATGATCGTTTCGATCCGCAAGAGCTACGCAGGCCACGCGCGCAAGGTCATGAACGGCGTGTGGGCGATGGGCCAGGCCATGTTCACGAAGTGCATCATCGTCGTCGACGAGGACTGCGACGTCCAGGACCTCTCCGAAGTCACCCTGCGCGTCGCCAACAACATCGACCCCGAGCGCGACATCCAGTTCACCCTCGGCCCGATTGATTCTCTCGATCACGCCTCGCGCCTGCCCAACTACGGCAGCAAGATGGGCATCGACGCCACCCGCAAGTGGTCCGCCGAAGGCTTCACCCGCCCCTGGCCCAAAGAAATTGTGATGGACACCGCGACAAAATCCCGCATCGATCAGCTCTGGAAGAATCTCGGCCTCGAGGACTAGTTAGCGAGTCTCATTCGGACGATCTTACCCGGAGTAAACTCCTTTCATGTTTGGCATCGGGCGCAAGTCGCTTCCGCTTCATATAGTGGCCGCATCAATGGCGCAGGTGGCACTTACGCCACTTGAGAATCCGTCTGAGGAGGACCTCAGTATTCGGCAGCAGGCCGTCGAAGCTGGAATGGATCCGAACCGCTTCACTCTTGAAGTTATCGCCTTGCAAACGTTCGCCATGTCTGCGGCCATCAACCGAGAGAGAGTTGAAGGCCGGCTGAAGCTTGAGAAAGCGCAACCCCTAGTGCACGAATTTTTGCAGGAGGTCCACAAGCGACTAGTGGAGACCACAGCATATGATCTGCTCAAATTGGGGTTAGAACCTGATGATGCGTTCGAGGTATTTCTTGCGCGCGCCGAACGGTACTCCAAACCCGGATGGGGACACGGCAACCCGGAAGACATTCCCGGTTTCTTTGCAGAGTTCTGTGGTATCGCAGACTCTCTCGTTCTCCGCCAAATTGGTTGGCGTCTGACATTCATCAGAGGCGATCTCAGCGGCGACTGGTTGAAGAGTATTAAGATTGTTTAGGTAACGAGGAAACGAGAATGAGTGAATCCGGGATTGGTCTTCTCTGCTGCGACACGCATAACGACGCGTACGTTGAGGCTCGGCGAAGGTCTCGCGCCGTCGGTGTGGACTGGACATCTGAGGAACTCAAGGCCCTCCATGATATCGAAGAACATCTCAGGGAGCTAAAAGGCATTGCGAACATGAGCTAACCTCCTTCATCCAATGTTCACCCTCGACGGAATCCGCCAGTTCCACCGCTGGACCCACCTCTGCCTCGGCGTCGCCCTCGACCACCTCGCCACCCTCCCGATCGCCGACTACACCCGCGACGTTCCCGGCTTCGGCTCCTCGAACCTCCGCGCCCAGGTCATCCACAACATCAACTGCGAGGCCTTCTGGGTCCACACTCTTCAGGGCCTCCCTTACACCGACGAAGCCCCCGAGAGCCTCCCCACCGTCGCCGACGCTCGCGCCTTCGAACAACGCGTCACCGCTCAAACCCTCGACTACCTCTCCCACCTGACCGAACAGCAGCTCAACGCGCCCGCCACCCTTCGTTTCCCCGACGGCGACACCGCCACCCGCACTCCCGCCCTCATCCTCCACCACATGCTCACGCACGCCTTCCATCACAAGGGCCAAATCGTGGCGATGTGCCGGTTGCTCGGCCATCCCGCCCCCGACACCGACCTCAACAATTTCGAATAGCATCGCGGGAAGCACGATGCTGTTTTCTGAACGCTGAACGCCGAACGCTGAACGCTGTCTTACCTCTCCAGCGCCTGGTTCTGCCGCACGCATCCCGTATACGTCCGCAGAAAGTTGTCCCGCAGCCGCCCGTACTCCTCCATTGTCTGGAACTTCCGCTGCCAGACACGCTGATTCAGGAAGTAAACCGTCGTCGCCACATGCGCCTTGTCGTCGAACATCACATACATCCCCAGCGCATTGCCTTCCAGCTTCCGAACGTCGTTGCCATGCACCTCAAACCCGTGCAGCCCCGCCGGCAACGCCAGCGCCTGCGTCGGACCGCCCCGTTGATGCTCAAGGAAATGCAGGTTATCGATCAGAACCTTCTTCAGCGCCATGTACCGATCCGCCGGCAATAACTCCACCTTCGCATTTGCGAAATCATCCGTCAGCGGATACGAGAACACCACCTGCTCCCCAGCATCGAGATCGATATTCTCCGGTCCGTTGGCCGTCTGGATCGGACGCACCATGGGCCCCTGCCCCAGCGAAGATGTCTGCACCACGCGCAATCCATCCGGAAATACGCAGCTCGTGTAGGGAGCCAGCACCTTCGGCACAGCGGTTGTGCCCGTACCGGCGCCTCCTTGCGCCCTTCCTGTCGCCAGAATTCCGCCAATCAAACCCACCGTCGCAGCCAAACGCAACACGGAACTCACATGTACCATTCTGATCGCCTGCTCCTGATAACCATGGTGGATATCGCGTAAAACGCGATCCAGACCGCTGACTCGCTGACGCGCTGACGTGCTGCTCTTTTGAACGCCGAACGCCGCGCGCCGAACCCTGTTTCTGTCACTCCGCGGTCCTCACTTCGATCCGCACCAGGTTCCGCACGCTCCGCATCGGCCCCTTGTCCTCGCTCACCACCAGCTGGAACGGCCCCGACTTCGCATCCAGCGGCTTGCCGTCCTCCGCATCGGCCACCAGCACCGTTCCGCCATGCAGTTCCGGATCCACCTCGGCCAGCGACAGCACCGCCTCAAATCCATCCGACCCCGTCGCCACCACATACTTCGCCAGCGCCTTCCCCATCGCCCTCTTCGCCACTCCCAGATGCGCCAGCAGGTCCATCAGCGGCACGCCGCCATAGGTCTTCTCCTGGCTCGTCCGCCGGTCCATCACCTTCACCGTCTTCTGCGGATACTCCCTCAGCGTCTGCGGCGTGAACACCCCGCGCTCCCCATCGGCTCCCACGATCGTCAGCGTCGTCGCTGCAGCCGGCCGCGTACCACTCGCGGCATGACTCGCCCCCTGGGTCGTCTCCAGCGGCACCGCACCCGGCGACATCGGAGCCGATCCATTCACTTCCGTACCCCCGCTTGCCTCTGGAGCCGCCACCAACGCTACCGTCACCGTCTGCGCCTTCTCCCCGACAACCACGACCTTGTCAGCAACACCAAACCCCTGCGCAGAAACCCGCAGCATGTACTCGCCCGCCGGCATCCCCAACTGCGCCCGCCCCTGCTCATCGGCGATCAGCTTGTCGCCTGCCGGACTCCCCGGCGTCACGCGAATCTCCGCTCCCGCCACCGCGGCCCCGTCCGGACCCGTCACCACCACCGTCACCGGCGTGTAGTTTTGCCCCCATGCCGCCAGCCCGCACGCCAGAACCACCAGCCCTGCCAACCACATCCGACCCAATCCCCGAACCCGCATACACGTACTCTCTTTCTCTGGTCCCCATACCGGCCCAGCACCACAGGATCACCGTTTCGACCTCCATCGTAACCCCAGCCCTCAGAAATCCTCTGCTGCAATTCGCCTCCCCGCATCTACACTGAGGTCATGGCGCGCCTCCAGGACCAGCTTGACGACATCACCTCCCAGACCCGCAGCCTGGTCCAGCCCGAGCGCCTCGCCATCGGCGAACGCGCCGTCGAGGAGCTCTTCGCCACCAGGATCGAAGACCGCATCCTCCCCGTAGGAGCCCAGGCCCCCTCCTTCGCCCTGCCCGACTTCTCCGGCAAAATTGTCCGCTCCACCGACCTGCTCGCCCTCGGCCCCATCGTCATCAACTTCTTCCGCGGCCGCTGGTGCCCCTACTGCGTCACCGAGCTCGAAGCATGGCGCGACCTCTACCCCGGCCTCCGCGAACGCGGCACCATGGTCATCGGCATCTCTCCCCAAACCCAGCGCCAGTCCGACTTCACCGCGGGCCAGCACCAGATTCCCTTCCCGCTCCTCACCGACCTGGGCTGCGCCGTCGCCAATAAATTCGGCCTCGTCTGGACCGCTCCCGACTACCTCCAGCGCTATTACCGGGGCATCCTCCTCAACATCCCCTTCGTCAATGGCGACGAAAGCTGGAAGCTCCCGGTCCCGGCCACCTACGTAATCTCTCCCGAAGGAAAAGTCCTCTTCGCCGAGGCCCATGCCGACTTCCGCGTTCGCCCTGAACCGGAAGACGTCCTCCGCTCACTCCCCGCCTTCGCCCGCAGCGAATAGTTCAAAATTGTCATCCCGACCGAAGCGCTCGCATCGCGAGTGCGCAGCGGAGGGACCTGCTTTCCTGCGCCCTGCTCCGCATTCCTTATCCCTTCTTCCACCCAAGCTTCTCCAGCACCCGCCGATCCGCTTCCGTCAGCTCCGCCCCTTCCAGCAGATCCGGCCGGTTCCGCAGCGTCTTCTCCAGCGCCTTCTCCCGCCGCCACCGCCGGATCGCCGCATGATCCCCCCGCGCCAGCACCTCCGGCACCGCCATCCCCCGAAATTCCGCCGGCCGCGTGTAGTGCGGATAATCCAGCAGCCCCCCCGACCCATGCACCGCCACCGGTGGCCCACCCTCCTCTCCCGCCGATCCCGTCTCCCTCACCCCAAAGCTCTCGTACGCGCTCGAAGCCTCATTCCCCAGAACCCCCGGCAGCAGCCGCGCCGTCGCGTCCACCACAATCGCCGCCGCCAGCTCCCCGCCACTCAGTACATAGTCCCCAATGCTCAGCTCCTCATCGCAAAGCAGCTCATGCACGCGCTCGTCGACGCCCTCATACCGTCCGCACAGCAGCACCAGCCGCTCCAGTCCCGCCAGCTCCCGCGCCGCCGCCTGCGTAAACCGCCGCCCCTGCGCCGAGAGCAGCACCACCCGCTCCCGCCCCCCATCCCGTTCCCCTTTGGCCCTCATCCCGATCGACTCCACCGCCTCCGCCAGCGGCTCCGGCTTCAGAACCATTCCTTCGCCCCCGCCAAAGGGGCGGTCGTCCACCGTCCGATGCCGGTCGTGCGCAAAATTGCGCAGGTCATGGACCTCCACCCTCACCAGTCCCCCGGCAATCCCCCGCCGCAGCACCCCATGCCCCAGGATGCTCGCGAAGAATTCCGGAAAAATCGTGATCAGATCGAACCGCATCGATTGCATCATTCTTTCATGTGCGCACACACGCTCCGCCTTCTGCGTTGGCAACCGACTATGCTGTTGCTATAATCCGCCGCGCAGGAGTTTTGCTGTTTTTCTGGCATACTCATACAGCGGTGCAAACTGAAGCGGAGCCCGGAGGACACATCGGATGCAGGACGAATATAAGCTTTACGCAAGCGCGGACGGCGAATTCGAGCCGGAAGCGGAAGACGATCTCGAAGAGCTCGAAAATGGCTTCGGCGATGACGAGGAGGAAGAAGAGATCGTAGTCTCTACCACGACCTCCGACGACGACGAGATGGACGACGAGGACGATGGCATGGGCGAACCCGCGCCCCCGCCGCCGCCTCCTCCGGTAAAGAAAGCCCCGGCGAAAAAGGCTGCTGCGAAAAAAGCTCCCGCGAAGAAAGCCGCAGCGAAAAAGGCGCCTGCAAAGAAAGCGCCCGCCAAAAAGGCTGCGAAAAAAGCGCCTGCAAAGAAAGCGGCAAAGAAGGCGGTAAAGAAAGCAGCAAAAAAGGCCCCCGCCAAAAAGAGCGCAAAAAAGGCTGCAAAGAAGTCGGCGAAAAAGGCAGCCAAAAAGACTTCCGCAAAAAAGAGTGCAAAGAAGGCAGCAAAGAAATCTGCAAAGAAAAAGTCGCGCCGCTGACTTCGCGTCGCCACCAGCATCAGGGGCCGCCGGCAAAAGCCGCGCGGCCCCTGGTTTTTTCCCTCAACTCGCTGTTCGCGCTTCCTGGCCTCTTACCTTCTGACAGCCTCTCGCTCAACGCTTCTCTGCTTTTTCACCGTCCTTTTACCCGGCCCCGAATCTTACTCTCAACGTCCTGAACGCAGGAGAAACCAACATGCCCACCATCACCACCAAAGACGGAACCGAGATTTACTACAAGGACTGGGGCTCCGGTCAGCCCATCACCTTCTCTCACGGCTGGCCCCTCACCGCTGACGCCTGGGATGCCCAGATGCTCTTCCTCGGTCAGCAGGGTTATCGCGTCATCGCCCACGATCGCCGCTCCCACGGCCGTTCCTCCCAGACCTGGGAAGGCAACGACATGAACACCTACGCCGACGACCTTGCCACCCTCTTCGAAGCCCTTGATCTGAAAAAAGCCATCATGATTGGGCACTCCACCGGCGGCGGCGAAGTCGTCCGTTACATCGGCCGCCATGGCACTCAACGCGTGGCCAAAGCTGTCCTCATCAGTGCTGTCCCCCCCATCATGCTCAAGTCCGAGAAGAACCCCGGCGGCCTTCCCATGAGCGTCTTTGACGACATCCGCGCCAGTACCGCCGGCGACCACGCGCAGTTCTGGAAGGACCTCTCGCTGCCTTTCTACGGCTATAACCGGCCCGGCGCCAAAATCTCTGAAGGCGTGCGCGATGGTTTTTGGCTCCAGAGCATGATGGGTGGCATCAAGGGCCTCTATGACTGCATCAAGGCCTTCTCTGAAACCGACTTCAACGACGATCTGAAGAAGATCGACGTCCCTACCCTCGTCATGCACGGCGATGACGATCAGATCGTCCCCTTTCACGATGCTGGCGAACTCACGGCAAAGATCGTCAAAGGCGCCCA
>DASZYN010000016.1:0-3258 GCA_035545435.1 Acidobacteriaceae bacterium
CGGGCGCGGGCGGAAAAGCTGATCGAGCAACTGAATCTGGGGCACATCCGCAAAACGCGCGGCTATGCTCTCTCCGGTGGCGAGCGCCGGCGGGTGGAGATCGCGCGCTGCCTGTGCATCCAGCCGACTTTTATCCTCCTGGACGAGCCCTTTTCGGGAATCGATCCCATTGCGGTACTCGACCTCCAGGAAATCATCTTCGACCTCAAGGCCAGCGGCATCGGCGTGCTCATTACGGACCATAATGTTCGCGAGACACTCTCGGTGACCGACCGTGCCTACATCATCAATGAGGGGCGAATCTTCTACCACGGGACGCCCGACCAGCTCGGAAACGACCCCGAGGTGCGGCGCGTCTATCTGGGAGAAGGCTTCAGCCTGGGTTAACCCTCATGGTTCCGCTAATTACCTGAGGAACCAGTCACATACAGTAACGGCAACAGAATTGCTGCGCGCGCCGGGTGCAGGGATGTAAACTCGGGGCATTGGGCCCTTTCGCAGAGGATTATGGTTCTTCTTCAGCCAAAACTCAGTCTCAAGGTCGCACAGCGTCAGATTCTGACGCCGGGACTGATGCAGATGGTCAGCGTTCTGGCGCTGAACAAGCTGGAGCTGAAGGAGATGATCCAGGCGGAGATCGCCGAAAACCCGGTTTTGGAAGAGATGGACGAGAACGTTCCTCTCCTTGACGATGTCGCCAGGGCGGAGGAGGATCGCGACCGCCCGGTCGAGACGCAGACGGTCACCGAAGGCGAGACAAAGGAAAAAGAAAAAGATCCCTTCGACGAGATCGACTTCGGTTCCTACTTCCAGGATTACCTCGATCCCGGCTTCCGCTCGCCGAACAATTACGAGGAGATCGAGAAGCCCTCGATCGAAAACTTCCTCTCTGCCCCGGCGACTCTGACCGACCACCTCTTCTGGCAGCTGGGCGCGCTCAATCTTTCGCCCGCTGTGCGCGAAGCCGCCGAGTACGTCATCGGCAACCTGAATGAGGATGGGTATCTCACGGCGACCGATGACGAGCTGCTGGCGGGCTATCTGCGCGAACAGATGGAACCGGATACAGCCGGCGACCACGCGAAGAATCTCTACGAGCGTGTCGCAGAGCTCCCGCCCGAGATGACCGAACGCGCTCGCGGTCACCTGACCACGGCCCTCGATGTCGTACGACAGCTGGATCCGATTGGTGTGGGCACCCGCGATCTGCGCGAATGCCTGCTGGTACAGGTGGAGGCGCAAAAGAAGGAATTCAACCTGATCTTTGCGCGCACGCAACTCGGTTCGAAGAGCAATGGCCACGCAGCCATGTCGAACGGAATTGATTCCTCCGCTCCGGAGCCAACGCCGGCTCATCCGCAAGCGGAAACGGGCCAAACGAATGGCGCCAGTGGAGCAGGATACCCGGCGCCTCTGGCCACTCAGGCCGCCGCCAGCGGCAACGGCACGAATCCCCAACCGGCCGCCCCCGATGACGTCAGCCGTCTGGAAATTTTCGAGATCGCCAGGCAGATTATCGACGCTCACATGCAGCTGCTGCAGAAGCGCGACCCACGCGAGCTATCCAAAGTTCTCGGCAAATCCGTCGAAGAGACCCAGCGCGCCATCGACTTCATCCGCACTCTGGACCCCCGCCCCGGCCAGCGCTACAACCGGAGTGAAGCTCGGCTCATCGAGCCCGATGTTGCCTTCGTCAAGCGGGGTGACGAGTGGGTAGTCGCCATGAACGAGGAAGACCTGCCTACGCTGCGTCTCAACCAGGGCTATCGCCGCCTGCTCACGCAGGGCGACCAGGGCAAAGACGTCAAAGACTACGTGAAGGAGCGCTATCGCTCCGCGCTGCAGCTGATGCGCAACATCGAGCAGCGCAAGAACACCATCCTGCGGACGTGTGAATCGATCGTGCGCCGCCAAACCGAATTTCTGGACAAGGGCGTTGACGCCCTGAAACCCATGATGATCAAGGAAGTGGCTGAAGAGATTGGAGTGCACCCGTCCACTGTCAGCCGCGCCGTATCCAGCAAATATGTGCACACTCCGCAGGGCGTCTATGAACTGCGTTTCTTCTTCTCCGAAGGAGTGAACGGACCGGAGGGCGCCGCCACGCCGCTGATGCTGCTCAAGCGCAAGGTGAAGAAGCTGATCGAGGACGAGGATCCGCGCAAGCCCCTCACCGACGATCAGATCGCCACCATGCTGCAGGGGCAGGGCATCGACGTCACGCGGCGCACCGTGGCAAAATACCGCGAAGATCTGCGCATTCCCAGCACCCATCAGCGTCGTATCCGCAGCTAGAGGCAGCTGCGGCATCTCCCCTTAAGACAGGAGCTTTCCATGCAGGCCGAGTACACAGGAAGGCAGCATACCGTTACCCCTTCGCTTCGCCGGCTGGGCGACGAGGGGATCGAGCGCATTGCGAAACTGTTGCCCAAAGCGGTTGGCGCGCACATCGTGCTGACCTCAGAGAAGTACCGCAAAACCGCCGACGTGGCCGTGAAAATGCGCGCCGGCAAAATCGTGGGCTTCGCCGAGTCGAACAATATGGAGCAGGCGCTGCGTGAAGCGCTCGACCGTGCCGAAACCCAGGCCATCCGCTACCGCAAGCGGCAGAACGCCATCAAGCGCCAGCCCAAGGATGAGAAACTTCCCCACGAAGTGATGCCGGTGCGCGCGCGTCGCGCGAGCCGCACGCGCTCGGAGAATCCGGAGCCGGAGTTACAAAACGGCAACGCCGTCGCTGCCGGCGCCAACGGCAAGCGGCCCTCGAAGACGGTCGTCCCGGTGACCGTCCACACCTTCCCCGCCACACGCCCCATCTCCGAGCCTCACGTTGTCCGCTCTCTCGATTCGGTTGCCCTGCGTCCCATGACCATCGAAGAGGCCGTGAAGGAAGCCGAATTCCGCGATCGCGACGTCTTCGTCTTTCGCCGCTCCGATGGGGTGCTGTGTGTCCTGCACCGCATGCGCGACGGCAAAATGGAGCTGATCGAGGCGCCCTGAAAGCAGCGGATGGCGTTTGCGGTTAGCGTGTCCGGTAGACCGACAGTATTTCCATCCGCCAGACGCTATCTGCTCAACGACGATCTTCACACATCCAGATCCAGATCCAGCCCTCGAATCGCGTCGTTCAGCGCCTGCGCCGCCACCTTGCGCTGCTGATCCAGATCCGCGCGCTGCTTCTTGAGCGCGTCCAGCTGATCCTCGTCGCTGTTCATCTCACCCGCATATCGGCGGGCCAGCGTTTTCTCCTCCTGCGTG
>DASZYN010000017.1:0-1830 GCA_035545435.1 Acidobacteriaceae bacterium
ACGCCCGATCTCCGCATTCTCATCTCCGGTCCCGGCACGGCCGACTTCAGCCTGCGCGTCAACAATCAGGGCGATACCTGCTTCGACAACCACGGCGACCACGCCCCCTACGTCCTGGCCACCAACCTCTTCGAAGGCGGCGCCTACCGCGTCCAGCCCAACCAGCGCGTCCTCTTCGAGCACGGCAGCCTGAAACAGGTCGTCGACAACGAACAGAACTCCTGCGGATGCCCGCCCCCTGAACCCACCCCCGCACCCACGGCGATCGCTCGCGTCGGCGCGCCCGGCATCACGCTCCACACCAGCAACGAAACCAACACGCCTCCACCCAGCCCCCGCTCCACCGAAACCGAAAATCCTTTCCCGCTCGCCCAGAGTGAAGGACTCAAAGCGCCGTCCACCCCGCCATCGACGCCGGCCGTTCCCCCTGGCCAGACCCAGACGCAGATCACCGTGCCGCTAACCTACAACGGTGAAGCCGCTCCGAGTAGCGGAACGCCGCCGCCAGCGACCCAGGCAGCCCAGCCGAGCGCTTCAAAGGCTCCGTCTAAGCCGCCAGAAAAACCCAAAAAGAAACACTCGGCTTTCGTCCGCTTCCTGCGTAAAATCTTCGGCTAAGAACGGTAGTCCAATGCGTTGGGGCCTTCTTTCACGAATCCTCGCGGCACTCCTCATTCCCGTCGTCACTCTGACGACCGCCGCGCAGTTCACTCCGCCCGTATCCAAACGTGAAGCCGCCGTCCGGCGCAAAGCCGCCACACTCACCCCGCAGTCCCCCATCAGCGTCGTGCGCTTCGGCGCCGACGAGGAGTTCGGCCGCTTCCTCTCCTGCGATCAGGATGGCTTCACCTTCTACGACATCGACCAGAAAAGGAACGTGACCCTGACCTGGGCCGAGGTGAAGAAGATCAAAGACGGCTATGGCGGATACAACTCCCTCCGCGGCCGTCACACCGACCGCACCAAAGGCCTGGTCGTAGGACTCGCCCTCGCAGGAGCCCTCGCCGGCCTCATTGCCGCCGTCGCCACCGCAAAGGATTAGCCCCACCGACAAACAGCCCGTCTCCCGCTTCCCCAACTTCCTCACAGGCTGATAGCATCGCTCAACATCCCCCGGCAGGAGACAGAAAAGAGATGGCGACAGCATCCGCTGTTGGGCGGCCTGGTATGTGGCACACGCGCGCCACCTGGAGCGCGCGCGAAGATCGGACGATATTCCTCGTATGGCTGGCATTGCTCTGGATCGGCGTCCTCGCCGGTTTCGGCGTCGACATACCCCGATTTCTCCATGAAGTCCCGCCTCCGCGCCTGGTGGTCCACGTCCATGCCTTCGTCTTCACCGGCTGGATGTTCCTGCTCACCCTCCAGATCCTGCTGGTCGTCGGCGATCGCGTCGCCCTGCACCGAAGACTCGGCTGGTTCACTGCCGGGTGGGCAGCCCTGATGGCCGTTCTCGGTCCGTGGGCGGCCATGGTCGCGAAAGGGCCCGTTCCCTCCGGACCGCCGAGTCCGCAATTCCTGTCCATCCAGTTCGGCGGCATCGGCGCGTTTCTCGTCCTGCTGGCGTGGGGCATCACCCTGCGGAAGAACCCCGCGGCTCATAAAAGGATCATGATCCTCGCCACCGTCGCGCTGATCGATGCAGGATTTGGCCGCGTGGCCGGCTGGCTTTTCCCGGAGCCAAAATCGATGCTGGCCTGGTACTTCTGGGAGTTTTATGGAACTCTGCTGATCCTCCTCCTCATGACGGCCTGGGACGCATGGCGCGGACGTCTCATGAAGCAGTTCGTCATCGGCGCCGTCGGGCTCTTCCTGCTTGAATGGGTCCAG
>DASZYN010000018.1:0-15939 GCA_035545435.1 Acidobacteriaceae bacterium
TAACGGACATCGCATGCCGAACGCGCCTCCTGTTCCGCTGCCGCCCTCTCGAGCGCCTTCGACGACCATCGACGACATCGAGAAGGAGTTCCAGCGGAAGAAACAGAAGGAACTGGAACACGCACGGATGGCAGGCGGAGGAGATTCGTCTGGACCGTCGCAGCGACGCGTGGGAGATAAGGTCGGCCGGAATGACCCCTGCCCCTGTGGATCAGGCAAAAAGTACAAGAAATGCCATGGGGCGACTGAAGGCTAGAGCGGCCAATTGGCGATCAGGAACAGCCAATAGCGAGTGAGGTGCGGGGATGATTCTTCGCACCTTTTCTGTTTCAGACCGCCGCAATGAACGGAGGCTGCGGGACGCAGGAAAGCGCGCGATCTTAGGCGCCGGAGCGGCGGTTCTTGTTCACAATGCCGGCCAGAATGATGAGGAAGGCGAAGGCGCGCACGACGTAGACCCAGGGTGCGGCCTCACTGGGATTGATGAAGAAGATGCGGACGCAGCGATTGATCCCCTCAATGAAGAAGGCGATCGAGAAGGCAAGAAAGAGGGAGTCGCGCGTGTCGCGCCAGTAGCGGAGAAAGAAGAGGCCTGCCGCAAGCGATGTCGTTGCTACTACACCTTCAAGGAAGCCTTCAAACAGGAGAGTGTGCATTATTGCTGGCCCTCCCAGATGAGTCCGTACAGGAGAATCAGCATGGCGGCGGCGGCGGTGAGGAGGCGCCAGGGATAAAGATCGACCTGCGTCGGCAGAACCACAAGGTCAAAGAACACGAGCAGATTGGAGATCGCGAGGCCGCAGAAGCAAACAGCGCTCCACAACAGCAGGCGCTTGCCGACTGCGGAATAGGCGCGGAAGAGAAGCACCCCGCAGGCAAGGGTCACCAGGAACCCGAGGATGTAGACGGCAGGGGCGATGGCGTTCATGGTCAGTCTTTCTTGAACCTGAAGGCGCGGGCGAATTCGCGCACCGCGGGCGAGGCTTTGGAGTGGATCATGTTGGAAACGCGCACCAACTCACGGCGCCAGGTTCGATCGACATCGGCCATGAGGTGGTCGCGAGGGTAAGCGGGGTTGTAGGCGTTGCCGGTTTCGCCGGAAACAACGAGCGTGCGCTGCTGGAGATCCTCGAGGATTTGCCGGGTGTGGTCCTGGGGGAGAAAGAGCAGGCCAGCCAGTTCTTCGACAGACAACGTCCTCGGCCGACTGTTCCAGAGGATCAACAGGGCCTCGATATGAGGGACACTATCGATCTCGTCGAGAATGAAGCGGTCGACTTCGACGCGGCGCGGATTCTCTTCCGTTGCCGAGGGCATGACTTGCGTTCAGAGTGTCTAAGGAACCAGGCTAAACGGTTTTCGATGCGAAAAGCGCAGATCAGCGTTGCACATGAAAATTAATTGCCTGGCATGGGCACAGGTATCGCATCACGAGTGATTTCCGGCTTCAAAAAGAAGCCAGTCAAGATACGATTTGCCCGCGCCGTCCGGAGTAAGGACGAGAAATTCAGGAACTTCATACGAATGCAGCCGGCGCAGGGCGGCTTCGACACCATCGAGCCTGGCGGCAGTAGTCTTGATGATGAGCAGGTTTTCGGAGGCGGCTTCGACCTCGCCTTTCCAGCGATAGATCGAGCTAACGCCCGGGACGACGCTGACGCAGGCGGCGAGGCGTTCGTCCACGAGGTTGCGCGCAATGTCGTCGGCCTCTTCTCGAGAGCCTGCCGACGTGATCACGATACGGACTTCGGTGGCGGGTACAATCATCGGTGGCTTGCGGTTACGGCAGGAATTCCGGCTGGAAGCATCATAAGGCCGAGTGGATTCGAGGGGACGGATGACGGGCGAAATCAAATTTGGAACGTCCGGGTGGCGGGCGATTGTCGCAGAGGATTTTACATTTGGAAATATCCGGCGAGCGGTGGCGGGCATCGCGCAGTACGTGGGCGCGCAGAATGGACCGAAGACCGTGCTGGTGGGCCGCGACCCACGATTTCTGGGGGAGATGTTTGTGGCGGAAGCGGCGAAGGTGCTGGCTATGCACAGCGTGACGCCGCTGGTGATCCCTGACCCCGCGCCTACACCGGCGATTGCCTATGGAGTGCGTCGGCTGAAAACGGGAGGGTCGATCAACTTCACCGCTTCGCATAATCCGCCGGAGTACAACGGCATCAAGTACTCGACGCCGGATGGGGCGCCGGCGCTGCCAGAGGTGACGCAGCAGATCGAGGCCAACGTAAAGAAGCTGGACGACGTGCCGTCGCCGACAGGCAAGGACACAAAGTTCGAGCAGGTGGACGTTAAGCCGGATTACCTGAAGCGCATTGCCGAGCTGGTGGACCTGAAGGCGATCCAAAAAGCCGGGTTGAAGGTGGTGTTCGATCCATTCTGGGGCGCGGCCCGCGGCTACAGTTGCCATGTTCTGCGCGAACATGGCGTAGAAACCTGGACGGTTCATGATTTTCGCGATGTGCTCTTTGGCGGGCACGCGCCGGAGCCGGACGGCGAACTGCTGGATGGCTGTCGAGAGAAGATGAAGGAGGTTGGAGCGGCGATCGGGATCGCAACGGACGGCGATGCGGACCGCTTTGGCATTGTAGATGCCGACGGCACCTTTATTCAGCCGAACTACATCATCGCGCTGCTGTTTGATTATCTCGTCGAGACCCGCGGCTGGAAAAACGGCGTCGCGAAATCGGTGGCTACAACCAATCTGATCAATGCCCTGGCCGATGAGTTCAAGGTGCAGCTCTACGAGACGCCGGTGGGATTCAAGTACATCGGCGAGCTGATTAACGAGGACAAGATCGCGATTGGCGGTGAAGAGAGCGCCGGGCTCACGATTCGTGGCCATGTTCCGGAAAAGGATGGCGTGATTGCCGGCCTTCTGGCTGCTGAGATGGTGGCGGTGCGCGGAACCAGCCTCGGCGACCAGCTCAAGAAGCTATTTGCCAGGGTTGGTTCCTTTTATCCCCACCGGGAGAATTTTCGCTTGACGCCTGACGTGAAGGAAAAGTTCACTGAGAAGATAAAGAATGATCCGCAGGAGATCGGCGGCCGAAGGGTTGGGCAGGTGGTGCGCACCGATGGCCTGAAACTGATCCTGGCGGATGGGTCATGGGTTTGCTATCGGCTCAGTGGAACCGAGCCGGTGGTCAGGGTCTATTCGGAGGCGCGAAAAGAGAGCGATCAGGCTCCTCTGCAGAAAGCCGCGAAAGAATGGGTACTGCAGTGATCAGTCTCAGATTTCGAACCGGTTCATGAGCGAGACGGAGCGCAAGGCGGTTGGCGGTGGGCGGGAGTTGAGCAGTGGCTAACGGAGAACAGAAGCAACTCGGACGGCTGGAGCGCGCCGCGCAGGTTGTGTATCGCGTGCGGCGGCGTATCGCTACGGCTGCGGTGATCGCGGCGGCCCTGGTCTTTGGATACCATGCGATTTTCGGCGAAAACGGACTGAACGTCTACGAACAGCGCCGGAGCGAGGACCGCGCGGTGCAGAAAAAGATTGTGGAACTTCAAAGGGAGAACGCCCGGCTGTCGCTGCATATCAAGGAGCTGAAGTCGGATCCCGATGCCATCGAGCGCGAGGCACGAGAGCGGCTGCACTACGCACGTCCCGGAGAAGTGATCTGGACTGAAGACCAGCCGCTTGGTACCGAGGCCGATCCATCGGTCCGGAAATAGCTCCTGAAGCAGACAGCGCCGTCGCTCGCTGGTTGCTGCTGCATCTTTTCCTGAAGACACGCATTTAATCTGAAGAGGCTATGGATAAATTCGTCATTCGCGGCGGAAATCCCCTTATCGGCACGATTCGGGTGAGCGGGTCGAAGAATTCAGCGCTGCCCTGCATGGCGGCGGCGCTGCTGACTGAAGATGAGGTGGTGCTGGAGAACATTCCACAGGTTCGCGATATAGAGACCGAGCGCAAGCTGCTCGTTTCGATGGGCGGCGAAGTGGAACTGGGCTACGGACGCGCGCAGCATCGCACAACGATTAATTGCCGGACGATCAAGGATCCCACCGCTCCTTACGAGATTGTCAAGACCATGCGGGCGTCGTCGCTGGTGCTGGGTCCTCTGGTGGCGCGGATGGGGGTCGCGCGGGTGTCGATGCCTGGTGGCTGTGCGATCGGAGCGCGCCCCATCGACCTGCACACCAAAGGCCTGGAGATGCTGGGCGCGAAGATCAGCTACGAGCATGGCTACATCGAGGCGCGTGCGGAGCGGCTGAAGGGGGCGCATATCGTATTCGACAAAATCACGGTGACGGGTACCGAGGATCTGCTGATGGCGGCCGCCCTGGCCGACGGTGAAACCGTGATGGAAAACTGTGCGCGCGAGCCCGAGGTGACCGATCTGGCGGCGATGTTAACGGCAATGGGTGCTCAGATTCATGGCGCCGGAAGCTCAACCATCCATGTGAAGGGCGTGACCAGACTGCGCGGGGTAAGGCATCGCATTAATCCGGATCGGATCGAGGCTGGGACGTTTCTGGTGGCGGGGGCGATCACGGGTGGCGACCTTTGCGTCGCCCACTGCAACCCGTCGCATCTGACAGCCCTGATCGGGAAGCTGCAGGAGTGCGGCGTGCGCGTCGAGATCATCGCAAAGGATCAGATTCGGGTTCGCAGCGAAGGCGCGCTCAAAGCAGCGGATATCTCGACGGAAGAGTATCCAGGATTTCCGACCGATATGCAGGCGCAGTACATGGCTCTGGCGACGCAGGCGGAAGGGACCTCACTGGTGAAGGAGAACATCTTCGAGAACCGCTTCATGCACGTACAGGAACTGGTACGTATGGGGGCGAATATTCGCGTGGATGGCCGCACCGCAACCGTCCGCGGCAGGAGCCCACTTTCTGCCGCTGCGGTGATGTGCTCGGATTTGCGCGCGTCGGCTTCTCTCGTGCTGGCGGCTATGGTGGCCGACGGCGAGTCGATCCTGGATCGCGTGTACAACATCGATCGCGGCTACGAGCATATCGAGGAAAAACTGCGCGGCGTGGGGGCGCAGATCCGGCGTATGGGCAACGTCTTCCAGGAAAAGCGCGAGCCCGAGATGGCGCCGGCCTGAAAGCAGGGTGCAGGGTACGCGAAGGTTCGGCGAAATGCCGAACCTTTGCTATTTGGTTGCGCATCTGATCGCGAAGAGGAGAAGTGCGATGGCGAAGACGGAGGACCGTGCACTGCGCGAACTGCTGGTGGCTTTTCTGAGTGGGCGCGAGGCGCATGCGGAGTTCAAGAATGTGCTGGACGATTTTCCGGTGGCCGCTCGCGGGGCGGTGCCGAAGGGTGCGGAGCACTCAGCATGGCAGGAACTGGAGCACATTCGGATTGCACTGCACGACCTGCTGGACTTTTCCACCAACCCGAACTACGTCGGTATGAAGTGGCCGGACGACTATTGGCCGAAGGAAGCGGCGCCGAAGAACGACGATGCATGGGATGCATCGGTGCGCGCCGTGAAGAAGGACATGGCAGCATTCGAGAAACTGGTCGGCGATCCGGAGTCGAACCTTTACGCGACCTTTCCCTGGGGTGAGGGGCAGACGCTGCTGCGCGAAGTACTGCTCGCGGGGCAGCACACCAGCTATCACCTGGGGCAGATCGTGCTGTTAAGGCGAATGCTGGGGGCCTGGAAGGGCTAGCCATCCAGCCGCACCGCGCTTCGCGCGCATGATCGTACGAGTTCTTCCCGATCCAGTTCTACGCAGCCCAGCGTGAAGGCAAACGGGAAGGGGCCCGGATCGCTGGTGCGGTAGATGCCGTCGAAGAAGACAAAGAGGGAGTCGGGGTTCGACTCCTCAAAGGCGACCGAGGGCTTCCAGGGGCCGGTACGCCAGCCCTTGTCTTCGGCGGTGAGGATCTGGACCGGCTCGCTCCAGGAGGAGAGGGTTGGATGGGGGGCGTCGGCGCGGCACCACCATAGTCCGGTCTGCGGCGGTGGGGCTTCCTGGCCGAGCCAGACGCGGGAGAAAACCGCCTCGTAGCCGGTGGAGTTTTTTGCGACGCAGAAGTCGAACATCTTTTCATCCGGCGCGGCGAAGACGCGGTGCGGGGTCCAGCCTGTTCGGCCGTCGGCGCTTTCCGCGTAGCCATGGACGATGTAATTGTCGATGTTCGAGCCGGCTACGTACCACATTCTCCATTGACCGTCCGCGTAGATAAGATTGGGCTCGTAGACGCTGCCATGCTCCCACGCTTCGGTCGCGGCGAACGCAGGTTCGGGCTGATCGATCCACTGTTCGCCGTCCCACTCGAGAAACGCGATGGTGTAGGGTCCCCATGGATTGGCGGCGGAGTTGGCGTAGTAGAGGCGTTCGATCCCCTGACCGGTATGGGGATCGAAGGCGCGGACGAACGAAGGGCAGTGGCGACCGCCCGCTCCGTCCCAGGCTCTGCTGCGAACGCGTGGGAGTGCGGCAATCTTTGAGGGATCGTCGGAGCGCGCAGTGAGCTGCCAGCCTCGTGCGGAGAGCGGGGCGCCGCCTGGCAGGGATGCGCTGAACAGGTGCTGGGCGTGGTCGCCGTGGATCTGGCCGGCGGCGAACATCCACCACTGATTACCGCGTTTGACGACGGTGGGGTCGGTGATCTCGGCGAGATCCGTGATAGGGGCAAAGCCGTCGGCGGGGTCGAAGATTTTGGTTTCGATCATGGGGAAAAGCAGGGATCAGGATTTACGGGATAGGCGCAGCGGATTCGACAATACAGCTTGCGACCCTATCGCTCGTGGAGAAGGAGAATTCTACCTTCCCTGGTCGGTAGCCAGGGCCGCTCGGGTGGCGGGATGCTCATGGTTGGCGGTCTGAGCGGGAAAGGCGAGCGTCACTTTGGTTCCACGGCCTGGGCGGCTGGTCACGTCAAACATAGCTGCATCGCCATAGAGAACTTCCAGTCGCTCGCGGACGTTGCGCATCCCGATGCCGTTGCCCGTGCCTTGGAGGACGCCGCTGGTGTGAGCACGGCCAGGCGCGATGCCGACTCCATCGTCTTCGACTTCAATGATGAGCCTGCCCTGTTCGATGCGGCTGCGCAGGGTGATGACACCCCCGGCGATGCGTGGCTCAAGCCCGTGCTTGATGCTGTTTTCGACCAGAGGCTGCAGCAGCATACTGGGCACAGGTATTTCCAGAGTCTGTGGATCGATTTCGCGCTCTACGGAGAGCTTCTCCGCGCCAAAGCGGACGATCTCAATGGAGAGATAGTCGTCGGTAGTTCCCAGCTCGTCGCGGAAGGGCACAAAGGCGTCGTGCTCATTGAGCATTTTGCGAAGGATGTTGGCGAGTTTGACGATGAGTTCGCGGGCCTGTTCCGGGCGGAAGCGGACCAGCGACGCAATGGAATTGAGCGTGTTGAAGAGGAAGTGCGGGTTGATCTGACGCTGCAGCGCGTCGAGTCGGGCTTCGAGGAGGAGACGCTTTTGCTCTTCGAGGGACTGCTCGATGCGGATAGCGTTCCAGATTTTGAGCGGAATACCGACGACCATGGCAGCGCAGGCCCAGACGGCGAGGCGAATGAGCCAGCTGTCGGAGACGAGGGCGAAGAGGCGCCCGTGCGAAATGCGCTCCGTCCACTCGCGCAGTATCTCCATTGCGACGATGAGGATGAGGAGCAGGATCTGGCGGTCGATGCGTGGGCGGAGCAGCGTCCGGCGAACCCAGCGGTAGAGGCTGAGGTCGACGAATGGAGAAAAGGACCAGACTTCCTCTTTGTCTACAAAGCGGCCGTAAATGCCGGCAATGACGGCCACCGCAAGAAGGAAGGGAAGGGAGAGATATTCGCGGTGCAGGACGGCCGGAAGCGAGAGAAGAGCGGCACCGATGAGGGCGGCGCCAGGCCCGATCAGAATGCCCAAAATGATGGTGGTCTCGAAAGAGATATCTGCCGCATAGAAGTTGGGCACGGTAACGCGAACCCAGACACCGAGACCGAGCGGGATGCAGATAAAGGCGAGGAGTCCAAGGGTTTGGCCGAGGTTGCGATCTTCGCGGAAGAGAAGGTTCTGGAACTCGCGCGAACGTCCGAGGGCCGAGGAGACGGCGGCGGCCACCCCCAGCTTGATCAGCAGGGTGATGAGGATGATGCGCGAGTCGAGCACGTGTTTAGCCTACAGCGGACAGCGGATAACGTTGAGGAAAATGGCGTTCGGAACGCGACATTTCGAAAAGTGGCGGGCGAAGGCCACTTCTATAATCAATCCATGGCGATTGCTTCAGTACGCAAGGTTGCGGATGCGGATTTTCCCACGCGATGGGGGCATTTTCGCATTCTGGGCTTTGAGGGCGTCTACGCGGCCGACGATCCGGCGCGATGCGGGCAGACCGCCGAGAAAGAAGAGGCTGTGGCGCTGGTGATGGGAGACATCCAGTCGACCGCGCCGCTGGTGCGCATTCATTCGCAGTGTCTGACCGGCGACGTCTTTCACTCGTTGCGATGCGACTGCCGGTTGCAACTGGAACTGGCGCTGCGAAGGATTGTCGACGCCGGTGCCGGAATTCTGATCTACGAGCAGCAGGAAGGTCGCGGCATCGGCCTGCTCGCTAAGCTGCGTGCCTACGAGCTGCAGGATCAGGGTCTGGATACGGTAGAGGCGAATCTGAAGCTGGGCTTCGAGGCGGACTGCCGGGAGTTTGAACTCCCTGCAGCAATGCTGCGCCACATGGGCGTCAAAGCCGTGCGGCTGATTACGAACAACCCCGAAAAAGTGGCCGCGCTGGAATCAGCCGGGGTTCACGTGGCCGAGCGCGTTTCGGCGGAAGTGCCCGCGGAGGATAGCTTCGAGCCGTACCTGCGTGTAAAGCAGGAAAAAATGGGACACATCTTTGAGTCGATGGACGAGACGACCCGTTAGCTAATCCGGAATGGTGAGCGACGCGTGTCCACATACCTGGATCTCCTTGCATGCAGGCCGGAGTGTTCCGGCGCGTCGATTTTTAGTTGCCTTTGACGGCGGCGGCAAGGGGAAGAGCAAGACCCATGCCCGCGACAATAAGCGACGTACCCGCGAGTGCAATGATGAGCAACATGGCAGAAACCCTCCCTGGGGAAATGATGAAGTTTGTATTCATCTCCGCACTTCGCAGGTGCCGGAGATAAAGCTCTTCCGCCGGTGGAGTCTTCGCTTGCGGTTGGCAGGAATGAAGACTCCACACAGCGGAATCAAGTGCTGGAGAACGGTGGCAGAAACGGCAAATGCGTCAGGCAGAGCAACAAGGAGAAACGCGATCAGATGGTTTGATTCTGCCCGCCGGGGACAATCCAAACAATTCCATTTGCGTAATGGAGCGGCGATCAAATGGAAACGGGTCTCTTATTACTGCGCTGGTCGCGGCATAACCCATCCGTAAGTTACTCGCGTAGGAACGGGTAGGGAAGAGAGCGCGATTCCGATTAGAGAGGGGGATCGGCAGGAGGACGGTGACAGCTCGCGCAGCGGGGTTGGCACACCGAGCCACATCAGGGAATGACAGGCGAGCTTAGAACTGGCTGGTGATTTTGTTGAATTCGTTTCCGATCTGATGGGTCAGCGCCTGCCCGGTCGCGACGGCTCCAAAAACAAGAAGCAGCAGCAGGAGGACATACTCGACCGTATCCGAATGCTGCTTGTACAGGAGTTTATTGAACCACTGTCTTGCACAGATCATTGGAATTTGTCCTCGGCTGAATGCGCTGGAGAATCTGGGGACTCTACGGGCATCACGCTGAATAGGGTGATTCTGCCGGTCCAGGCTGATCGACGCCATTCCCTTTGCGTAATGAAACAGCGAACATTTGGAAACGGGGAGTGGTTACTGTGTAACGAGAGAGAATTCCGGGTCCGCGAGGCTGGGGAGCGGCTGCGTCGATTGTGCTTTGCGAACTGGGGCCAAAGGTCTGGCTGGGTCCAACTGCTGCAGGGCAACGAGTTAAGCGGGTGCCGCGCGATGACCCCAGTGTCGGGTCAGTTGTGAGGCTTGATCGTGACCATGACGACCCCATGCGAGGGCACCTGGCTCGCATAGTGGCCGGTCTGATCGTTGACCTCTTTGCCCGTCCAAAGATCACGTACGGTGGCGCGCAGGTCGGCTGGATAGCCAATTTCGGTCCACTGGATGCCTGTTGATATCGGACTCGCACTCAGATTGAGAAGGGTGACGGCGCGGCTCCCGTCGGCGAGCGGCCGAGACCAAACCTCGATGTCGCCGTCCTTCTTGACGCGGCGGGCTGCTTCGCCGAGAGCGTCCTGGTCGACAGCGATGACAGCGCGATTGAGGAGGATCGATTTCGTGTCCGCCGACATGTTCGCGACGTCGGTCCCCACCAACAGCGGGGCAGCGAACATGGCCCACATGCTGAAGTGAGTGCGGTATTCCTCGGTGGTCATGCCGCCGTTACCGACTTCAAGCATGTCAGGGTCGTTCCAGTGGCCGGGTCCGGAGTAGTAGGTAATGTCGGCCATCTGTTCGATGATCTGCACCAGCCCATTGCCACCCCAGGGCTTCTTACAGTCCCAGCAATCCTGAATGTCGCCGGTCGACCGCCAGGAGTTTCCTATGGGCCGGGCCCACAGCCACGGTTTGTTACTGCCCCACTCACAAATGCTGAAGACGATTGGGCGCCCGGTGGAGGCCAGGGCATCGCGCATCAGGGTGTAAGAAGCTTCAGCGTTCTGACCCGGCAGGGTATTGCACCAGTCTTCTTTGACATAGTCCACGCCCCAGGCGGCATACTGACGCGCGTCCTGGTATTCGTGGCCGACGCTGCCTGGCCGGCCCGCGCAGGTTTTCGTTCCAACATCGGTATAGACGCCGAACTTCAGCCCCTTGCTGTGGACGTAGTCTGCCAGCGCCTTGATGCCGGAGGGGAATTTCTCCTGGTCGACGACGATGTTGCCTTCAGCATCTCGCCCGCTCTGCCAGCAGTCGTCGAGGTTAATGAAGGCATAGCCGGCATCCTTCATGCCGTTGCTGGCGATGGCGTCCGCTGTGGCGCGCACTACCTGTTCATTCAGGCCTTTGCAGGCGAACTTGTTCCAGCTGTTCCAGCCCATCGGCGGAGTGCGGGCGACGCCATTGTCAAGTGCGTGGGCCGGAGGCAGGGCAAAGGTGAAAGCGGTTACAGCAACGAACAGAAAACAGGCGCGCAGTTTCATATGTGGTGGCTCTCCGAGGTAGTCGGGGGAATTGTACATCCGTGCCGGCGCCGGATGAGAGCGGAATGAGGAGAACTGGGGGAGGAGGAGTGCTGCAGGAGAGCGGAACGACAGCATCGCGCTTCGCTAAGAACCGAAGGTCTTCGGCGAAGTCTTGACCGCGGCTTCCATGCCAGCGCCACCCGCTGCAAGGTCCTGGGGTGTCATCGCCGGCTTGACCGTGAGAGTAGCGTTGAAAGCAAGGAACCAGGGCTCTGCGATTGCCGGCAGCTCGGACGAATCCTTCATATCGAAAAAAATATAACCGCTGCGGCTGCCCTCGCTTTCAGTAAAGTAAGCGGCCTCGGCCTTGAGATCGCCCAAAACCTTCTGGATGAACGGACCCAATTGCCCGCCGCGAATCGCGGCATTGCCCGTTTCGACTGGGATTACAACATGAAGCATCATGCGCATCGTGCAGCCCCTCCATGGGGCGTGGCGGGCATTATACGGACGTGGAGGAGAGGGCGCACAGACCCTGGCATCGCATACACTGGGTAGCGATGATCCAGAATCGTGCCTTCTCCATCCTCCTGGCCGCCGCCCTGCCGCTGGCCGCTCAGACGAACCATCCGGCCGCGGCTGCCCATCGGGCCACTACCGCCACCGGGCATCGCGAGGCATCCGGCTGCGTGACGCTGCCGGAACTGTCGCCGAAGATCCCCGCTCTTCCCGCAGGTTCTCCCTGCGCGAAGACGCTCTACACCGTGACTCGTACTCCGACGCTGAAGCTCGACTACGCATCACCCCTGGTGAGCCAGGGAGTACGTGAGGAACTGGGAGACAAGCCGGAGACCTTCTCGCTGGACTATGTCGACACGAAAATCGGGACCGGCAATCCGATCGAGCCACACAAATGCATCAGCGTGCAATACACCGGATACCTCGCGAATGGGACAAAATTCGACTCCTCGCGCGACCGCAATCAGCCGATCGAATTTCTGTATGGCGGCCATCGCGTGATTCCAGGCTGGGACACGGGGTTCGAAGGGATGCGCATGGGCGGCGAACGCCGTCTGTTCATCCCCTGGCAGCTGGCTTATGGCGAGAACGGCAGAGGGCCAATCCCACCGAAAGCCGAGCTGATTTTCGACGTGGAAGCGGTGAGCCAGAGCGAGCCGCGAGCCGCGGGCGGACCTCCGGGGAGTGAATGCATGAAGACTCCTCCTCCGCAACCGCACCGCCCTGAAGTTCCTCCGGCGGGGGACGCGCCAAAGGGCGCAACGACGACGCCTCCAACCGGGACTACGCCACCGGCAGAGAAGTCCGAGCCGGCGACGCCACCGCCCGCAACGAGCACTCCACCGGCTTCAACCCAGTCGCAGCAGACCCAACCGCATTAGCGCAGTTGGGCAGAGTCCAGTCCGCAATTGGCGCTGACCCCTCGGATCAGCGCCAGTCGTCGATCACGTAGGCATTCGTGCGATTGAATCCGGCCACGTGAGGCCGCAGCATCGCGACTCCCTGCGTCATGGTGCGATAGCCGCGGGCTTTCATGCGCCGATAGGCATTCTCGCGAGCGAAGTTTACGCCGGCTTCGAGGTTGACTCCATGTGAACCGGCAAACGCTTCGCACGCCGCCAGGAGCCGGTCGAAGGAGTTGTCATTGCGAGCAGCACCGAATTTGACGTAACACGTCCTGGTGCCTGCTTCAGAGCCGGCGCCGTGAACGCAGATGGCGAAGCCCTCCAGCGTCGCGCGCGTGAAGATGAGAACGACGTCGCCGGTACGCTGCGTGAGAACGGTGCGGATCTCCTCAGTGAGATCGAGTCCTTTGTCGATGCGATTGGTGAGTTGAGCGCAGGCAACGATTGCCTGCTCACGCTGTTGCCGCGGCAGATTTGAGAGGACCGTGGGAAGCGCGGTTTGCGGGGCTGCATCCGGCGTGTAAGTCATGAGCGCGGTCAGATACGTTGGCCAATAGCCGAATTTCTGATACAGACCAACATGTTTTGCGCTGTGGGCGAAGGTGAAGAGGCCCGAGTAGCGCACACCCCAGCGATCGAAAAGCTTCGTTGTTGGTTCGAGTAGCCGTTGCGCAACTCCCTTGTCCCAGAATTCCGGAAGAACCACGAGCGGTCCGAAGAACCCGAAGGCTCCCCAGCGCGTGGCGGCGACTACCCCGATCAGACGCGCATCGAGACGCGCTCCCAGCACCTTAACGTGCTTCGCGCGGAAGCGGGGAGCCATGAAATTGCGATCGCCCATGAACGCCATCGGGTCGGGCAAGCCGAGAAACGTACCGAACGCCAGGCGCATAATGCGGTCCGCTTCGGGCACTTCGGATTCTTTGAGGGGACTGACTTTAATCGGCAAGCGAGCAGACATAGTGTCAAAGCCCCCATTTTGGGGTATTCGGGGGACGCGGGACAGTGTATCGAATGGGTGTTGTCAATTGAACCCCACAGCCCGCTCTGCGGACACAGCCGCGGAAGGCAGCAGAGCTGGGAGCGCGAGCGTCTAGCGCACGACACCCATCTCGTCGGCCGGCCAGTAGATGAACGTGGCCTTCCCGTAAATGAGTTCGCGGTCCACGGGACCAAAATCGCGCGAGTCCGATGAGATAGAGCGATGATCTCCCATGACGAAATACTCGTCGGTTGGAACGATCATCTCGGGCATCGAACGCGTGTCGCGATAGCGACGGGGCACGTACGGTTCGTCCAGAGGCGCGCCGTTGATCCACACCCGGCCATGATCGATGAACACCGAGTCGCCAGGCAGCGCGACCACACGTTTGATGTAGCTCTTTTCAGGATCGCGTGGATAGTGAAAGACCACGACATCGCCGCGAGTGATCTTTTCAAAGTGAAAGAACAGCTTGTCGATGAAGAGGCGGTCCTGATCGCGCAGTTCGGGCTGCATGCTGGTGCCTTCCACGCGTACCGGCTGGTAAAGCACCGTAACAATGAAGAAGGAAGCGATGACGGAGATGCCGATATCGCGCGCCCACACGCGAAATTGAAAAAGACGTCGAGCCCAGGCGCGAAGACGGGGTTGGAACACGGTCAGGAATTCCTCGTTGAAATTACTCTAACCACAGTACGCATGGCATGGCTAATCGGTTTCAGCGATCCCAACGGCTGGGGCGCGCCGGTCACCTGCCACGGCCGGGATAGAGCTTCACGTGTGCCTGAGTTCGATACCTGCGGTAAACGCGGTTAACTGCAGCCCAAACTCCCTGTGGGACACAGGATATGCGCCGGGCGGCCGGGTTTCGGCAGAGGCTGTGGCTGCGTAGAGGCAGGCACGAGCATGGTGGGGCCGTTGAGGTTTGCTTCCTGCAATTGCAGGGGACGCTGCAGCACCATCTCGACCTGGGTGCCTGACGCGATATTGACGTCGGCGCCGCGAGTGAAGAGGGCGACGATTCCGGCGGCGGCGAGTCCGGCGCCCGCACCTTCGAGGCCTCCGGCGAGCGGATGGCCGCCCTCCAGCCCCCCGATGGAGCCAATGGTAGCGCCGGTGGGCACAGCCACTTTGGCGGTCTCGCCGGCATTATGTGCCTTATTGCTGCCACCGTCCTGCTGGATCGTGCCCTCGTCGCCGTTGACCTTCTGATGGTCGGCGCCGGGCAGGCTGTTGACCACGCCAGGAATCTCAACCACCGATCCATTGGGAAAGATCATGGATGTGAAGTGCATATTGAGTTGCGCCTTTTTTGCCCCGATTCCACGGCCAGGCCGAACGACATTGTCCACCACGCCCTGCACATAGACGCCGGCCGGAATGACGACGCGGCTGCCCACGATCACCGGAAACGTAGAGGAGAGATACACGCCGTCACCGGGTTTGGCGCTCTTTGTATTAACGGAGCTGCGCAGTTCAAGCAGCACGCGAGTTCCGGCAGGAACGAGGATCGTTGCAGGGGGTGCGGCTGCGGCCACTGCCGGAGGAGTAGCCTCCGCGGTCTGCGTTGCAGTGGGCGCGGCTGTTGAAGGCATTGGCGCCGACGCTGGCGTTGCGTCCTGCGCCGCGGCCGTGAGGCTTACAGTGAGAACAATAGCGGCAAGCGTGAAACGGACGCGGGTCATCAACTGCCTCCAGGAAACCCACACTTATTGTGCATCGGGAGCGCGCGTGGGTGGTGACAATTCCGAACGGTCGGAACTGCTAATTGGACCGGAAAGGATGCTCTGGGGTGAGCAGGGGTGTTCGGAACAGAATGTCGCCGTTAGCACAGCTCCATTTTCACGCAAATGCCCTTGCAGGATGACGTTGCGTTCAGAATTCTAAGTGCTCGCTGGTTTTGCCGAGAGAATCGCCCACAGGAAACACAGAGCAATGACGATCTCAAATATGACCGGCGCCAGGAAGAAATAGAGATACGAATTGACCGCTATCGCCAGATACGCCGCCATGAAGCTCGCGAAAACTGGGCGCAGCTGTGGCCCGATGGTTTTCGCCAGGGAGCTGAGTTGCCAGAAGACGATCGCCTCGATGAACAGAAAGATCGAAACGGCGAGCCCCATTCCGTGGTAGTACTGCCAGAACGTTCGCGTGACTCCAAGCGCGACAAATTGGTTCGACTTCATCGCTTCGACGGCGATGCTGGCAGGTCCGGGCGGAATCGCCCCGAAGACTCCGCCGACGGTATGCAGCACTGCGTGGATGAAGGTAAGGACGGAGGCAATGCGCAGAGCGAGGACGGGCCTCATGCCTTCGCTCCTTTCGCCGCTTCGCTCTCGACGACACGGGCATAGCTGTCGAGAACCCCAATCCACGCACCGGGTCCATCGAAAAGGGCGACTAATTGCTCGTAGCCCTC
>DASZYN010000019.1:0-2978 GCA_035545435.1 Acidobacteriaceae bacterium
CCGCGGTCTTATCCAGCTTCACCAGCACCTGCCGCCGACACGCGATCAATCCGCAACTCTATCTGACGCAGCTTCTGGTCAATCTCCCGGCCACCCCGCTCAGCCAGCTCGGTGCGTGGCTGCCGGATCAATGGAAATCACCAAATCCTGCCCCGTAATGCCCCCGCGACATGGGTGCGGTTCACGCAGCGCTCACACCCTTGTCACATCATGAGATTGCTGTTCAATCCGCAACTGCCAAACCCTCAACAAGAAGTAATTCCGCCACGGTCCATCTGCTGATCATCTGTGGTGTTGTTGTAGTTTTTTTCATGCTTGCCGCCAGCATCGTAGGGGGCGTGGGTGCATGTCCGTACTTGTATCGGTCCAAGTTGATATGATGAGACTCAGGCTGCGGCGGTAGCCGTGGGCTCAGGAAGGGAGCTGGCCGAGGATGACAAAGGAGCGAGGAATGGAATTCCTTCAAAGCACCGCAGGAGCGGAATCGGATGCGGGATTGGCAGCATTTTTGGAGAAATCCCGGCAGGCATGGGTGGGGATGATGCGGGATAAGGCGCTTGTGACCTTTGACCAGCATGAGCAGCGGGCGGTCGATGAAGGGCGTTTGCTGGCGCGGCTGCTGCTCGAAGCGCGTCTGGCCAGGAATCCCGCGGCGCGTCCGGCGGAGCATGATCAGCGGCCGTGCTGTCCCAAATGCGGTCTGCCCGGGGCGCCGGTGGCTCCTGCGCATGCGGACCTGCCCGAGAGAGCACTGCAATCGCGGATCGGCAAAGTCCGGTTCGCGCGAGAGCAATGGAAATGCACGACCTGCCGGGTCGTTTTTTTTCCCTCTGGACCAGCATCTGGAACTGGGGACCGAAGGGTACAGTCCGGCGGTCATCCGCCTGGCGGTGCATAAGGCCCAGGGATTTGCCTGCTTTAAAGCCGCCAGTCTTGATTTAAAGGAATCCCTGGATGTGGGGATGAGTCCCAAGCACATGGAGCGATTGTGCCGGCGGGTGGGAGAGGAATGGTCGGCACAGCGGGATCGGCAGGTGGAAAGCTACCAGCGGCGGCAGTTGCCGCGGGATTATCCCAAGGCGGCTCCGGCGGCGGCGGCGGTGATGGTCGACAGCGGGCGGGTGCAGACGCGGCAGGAAAATCAGCCGCCGGGGGTGTATCAGCCCGCCTGGAAGGCGACCAACGTGGCGTGTTGTCTGACGCTTAAGAGCCAGAGCCATCAGGAGGATCCGCAGCCCGAGCCGCCGCGCAAGTTCCTCGATCCGCCCAAGGTTCAGCAGCTGGTAGCGCAGATACACGCCCGCGGCAGCGGCGAAAAGCCGCCTGTCGGCAAACAGACGCCAAAGCGTAAGAACAAAAAGCGTAGGAGCAAGGAGTCTTCACGCAAGAATCCAAACCATCGCAAGGGCCCGGTGCGTCTGGTGCGCACGACCGTGGCGACGATGTTGAACTGGGAGCAGTTTGGCTGGCAGGTGGCTGCCGAAGCGCACCGGCGCAGCCTCGATCTGGCGGCTCGCAAAGCGTATGTGTGCGATGGCCAGGCGTGTAACTGGACGCTCTTTGAGATGCACTTTCAAGCCAGTGGATTTGTGGCGATCCTGGACATCCTGCATCTTCTGGGCTACCTGTATGCCGCCGCCCTGGCGATAGCGGGAGAAAAAGGCCTGTGGCCGCGCTATGAGCGCTGGCTGAGGCTGGCCTGGGCGGGCAGGAGCGGCGTGCTTTTGCAGGAATTAAAGTCGGCCGCGGGCGAACGGGGGGTGGCGCCCAGAGACGCCGCCGAAGGCGATCCGCGGCGGGTGTTGGCCGAAGCGGTGCGTTACGTGAGCAACAACCAGTCACGGATGGATTACCCGCGGTATCGCAAGCTGGGGCTTCCCATCAGCAGCGCCCCGGTCGAATCGGTGATCAAGCAATACAATCAGCGGATCAAAGGCAGCGAGAAATTCTGGCTGCCGGCGATGGTCGAAGCCATGCAGCAGATTCGCGCCGCGTATCTCTGCGATGACGGCCGCGCGGAAAAATACTGGAATCTCCCCCGTCCCCACCGCCACGCCGTCGGCGGCGGCCGGCTGAATTCAGCCGCCGCTTAGACTGCAAGTACGGACATGCACCCCTCTTTTTCACGGGAGCGGGGCGGAGCCTTCTTCCTCGCGCCACTGGATGCCGGCGAGTTCATTTTCCGAATCGCGTTCGACGACAACGTCGGCGGATTTCTTGGTGGATTCGGCAATGCGGGCGTTGGGAAGGTCGATGCGTTTGACCCAGTCTTTGGCCTGCTCGACGGTCTTGCCGCCTTTGATGTGCCGTTCCATGAGCTTCATCATGATCATGGGCGCCGGGCCGTCGACGTAGATTTTCACGTCGAAGAGGGCCGGGATTCCGGCGAAGGGGCCGCGATCGACGAGCAGATAATTACCCTCGACGACGACGAAGTTGGTGATCACGGGGATGCGGTATTTGTTGGGGAGCACATCGTGTGCGAAGCGGGAGTAACCGGGCCAGTCGACGACGTCCTTGCGGGCGCGGAGCGCTTCGAGGTGTTTGCGGAGGTTGGCGACGTCGATCGTGTCGGGCTGGCCCTTGACGTCGATGAGCTTGACGGCGCCGCCGTCGGGCAGCTTGCGCTCATGGGTTTTGAGGTATTCGTTGGGGAAGTGAAAGCCGTCCATGGGAAGAGCCATGCTGTGGGCGTCGTGGTGCAGGACCTGCTTGTAGACCAGCCAGTTGAGCTGTTCGGCGAAGACCGACTTGCCCACGCCCGGAGGACCGGCGACGGCCACGAGGAGGCGGCCGGGCTGTTTCGCCTGCCAGAGGTCCCGAAGCTTTCCCAGGAGAGGCCGCCACGAGTCGGTCCAGGCGGCGGTGGAAAAGACCGATTGAACGGCGTGATCGCCCACCGTCAGCTCGAAGGGTTTGTTCAAAAACCAGGGCACCGGCGGTATGACGTCAATGCTCAATTCGAGGACCCCCGGAGG
>DASZYN010000020.1:0-2812 GCA_035545435.1 Acidobacteriaceae bacterium
GTCGGCATAGGCGGTGATCTTCAGGAACCACTGGCTGAGCTTCTTCTTCTCGACCGGCGCGCCGGAGCGCCAGCCCTTGCCGTCGATCACCTGCTCGTTGGCGAGCACGGTGTGGTCCACCGGATCCCAGTTGACGAAGGCCTCGCCGCGATAGGCGAGCCCCGCCTGGAAGAAATCCAGGAACAGTTCTTGCTGGTACTTGTAATAACCGGGATGGCAGGTCGCGAGCTCGCGCGACCAGTCCAGCGACAGGCCCATGCGCTTCAGCTCGGCGCGCATGGTCGCGATGTTGTCATAGGTCCAGCGCGCCGGGTGGATCTTCTGGTCGCGGGCCGCATTCTCGGCGGGCAGGCCGAACGCGTCCCAGCCCATCGGATGCAGCACGTTGAAGCCGCGCGCCCGCTTGTAGCGCGCGACCACGTCGCCCATCGTGTAGTTCCGCACATGGCCCATATGGATGCGGCCGCTGGGATACGGAAACATCTCGAGCACGTAGTATTTGGGCAGCTTGGGATCGTGCGCGGTCTTGAAGCTGCCGCGCTCGGCCCAGACCGACTGCCATTTCGGCTCGGTCTCCAGGAAATTGTATCGTGATGCCATGCTCTGCTCGTGGGCTGCTGCCCGGTGAATTACCAGGCCCGCCCCCAGAGAAAACCGGACTGGCGGCCGGTGCCGGTTCTACTCTGCTATTGCTGGACGCCCGACATCCGAAGCTGCCGGGCGCGGGTCAGGATCGCGTTCTCGAGGTCGGTGCTGGTGTTGAGTGCCACCGGCGCATCGGCCCAGGTGCCCGTGTCGTTGGTCTGGCGGAACACCGAGGCGCGGATGCCGTCGGCCCGCAGCGCCCGGCCGAGGATATAGATATTGACCTTGAACCGCTCGTTCGGGGTCGAGGGCGGCGTGTACCAGTCGGTGATGATGACGCCGCCGAACGGATCCGCCGAGACCAGCGGCATGAAGGAGATGGTGTCGAGCGAGGCGCGCCACAGCAGGCTGTTGACGCCGACGCCGCCGGAGGCGCCGTTATCCGGCGCATCGGCGGTGTTGTTGCTGAAGATGCTGCCCTTGCCGAAGAGCGTCCCGCCATTCGGGTCGTAATTGCCCTTACCGGCCTGGTGGGTCTGTTCCGGGTAGTCCTGGGAGCCGCCGATATCGAAATTGCACGCGCTCAGCCAGCCGAGGGCGGTCAGTGCGAGGACGATCGAAATCAAGCGTTTGGCAAAGGCGCCCCTACCCGCGAAGGCGGCGAATTTCATGTTGACGGCCCTTGCTGCTCCCAGATAAAGCGGCGGTCGCTGTTCAATGAGCGTGTCCCGCTCGGCTGCCCATGACCTAAGCGATTTGCGCCTTTCGGGTCAAGGGAAAGGGGGGTCGCGCCGACCGGCGCCATAGCTGCCCGGGCAGTTCCCGGATTCCCCGTCCCGCTCGAGGAAAGAACGCGGTTAACGTCATGGGCCGAATCATCTGGATGGCGAGCTATCCCAAATCCGGGAACACCTGGCTGCGCGCCTTTCTGCACAATCTGCTCCGCAATCCCAACGAGGCTTACGACATCAATCGCCTCGGGGAATTTTCCTTCAGCGACTCCACCATTCACTTCTATACGCCTTACCTGACGAAACCCTGGAATGAATGGACCACGCGGGATGTCCAGGAGGCCCGCTGGAAGGCCACCCGCGACATCGGCCGGATGAGTCCCGACGACGTCTTCGTGAAGACCCATAATGCGCTGGTGGAATTCGACGACCTGCCGATGATCCACATGGATCTGACGGCCGGCGCTATATATATCGTGCGCAACCCGCTCGATGTCTGCATCTCCCTGGCCGACCATTACGGGGTCAGCATCAGCGAGGCCATCCGGATCATGGCGGCCCCGACCAGCGGCACGTCCAACAGCGACCAGCTGGTCTTCGAGGTCCACAACACCTGGTCCACCCATGTCTTCAGCTGGACCAAGCAGCCGGGGCCCTGGCTCCATGTGATGCGCTATGAGGACATGCTGAAGAAGCCGATCGTCGCCTTTTCCCGGGTGGCGCGGTTCCTGGGCCTCAATCCGCCGCGCGATCGGATCGAGCGGGCGATCAAGGCCTCCTCCTTCGAGTCGCTCCGGGCGCAGGAGGATGCGCGGGGCTTTCGGGAGCGCTCCTACCACGCCGAGAAGTTCTTCCGGGTCGGCAAGGCCAATCAGTGGCGGGAAAAGCTGACCGAGTCAGAAATCCAGCGGGTCGTGGACAACCACAAGGTCCAGATGGAGCGGTTCGGCTATTGGCCGATCCCGCGGTGACGCGAGGGGAAATTTAGGCCGCTATTCCTGTTCCGGTGGCTTTAGCATAAATCCAACCCACTATCACTGGCGTGTGGGGAGGTTTTTTCCCAAGCGGCAGTCGGGCGAACGGACCGGTCCGGAACGACTGTGGCGGCCGGATCCGCCGGCGCGGAAATAAGGCAACGCCCTGCCACAATCCGTCCCGTTGAATCAGGCCGTTAGCGCCCAACTGTGGCGACGCCGCCACAGATTTGGAAAAATGCCACAGGCTTTGCACCAAATGGTTTGACACCAAGACAGGGTTTAGAGAAGGTTTCGCTGTTTCCAGGTCGGTGGGTTTGTTCGGCCTGTTCTGCCATTACGACCCGGTCTTATGCGTCCGCACGCCGCATAAGGGTCTGAAAACCGGGGCGGGCAAAACAGCAGAACGTACCGAACAAAATCGGCCTGAGGACGAGGGGCATCCGGGATCGGTACCGATTCCGGTGGCAATCGCAAACTTAGGGAATCTCGAGATGAAGAAAGTTCTCCTGGGTACCACGG
>DASZYN010000021.1:0-12142 GCA_035545435.1 Acidobacteriaceae bacterium
CGCGCGATTCTCTCGGTTCAGTACCCGAACGGCTTTGTCCCCGTGAATGCCGGCGCCGACGATGTCGAGGTCAACACACCCAATGACGGCACCTACGATCTGGATCCCAGAGATTTCTATCGGTATACCGAAACCGCCGATCCCTATGTCGGGCGGCTCGAATATCGGTCGCCGCAACCGCACCAGTGGGGTGTCGACCAAAAAGAGGGAATCATCTCGGTCCAGGAAAAGACGATGTTGCCTATCCTGGGCATGGCGGCGTGGCAGGTCTATCTCACCACCGGCGACCAGGGGTTTCTCGCGGAAATGTACCGGCGTCTGTCACGCTACGACGACTGGTTCTGGCGCCGCAGAAATACAGGAGACGGCCTTCTTGTTTGGTATAACCCCGAGGAGAGTGGCTGGGACAATGCCGCGCGCCTGCTTCCGCTGCCTGTAAAGACGGTGGATGGCAGCACGATGGCCTATCTGTTGCGGAAAATGCTCGCCGCGTCGGCCCGGCAACTCGCTCTGCCGGACGAGGCGGCGAAATACGAGCAGCGAGCCGAACAGACAGCGCGCAGCATTAACGAGCAGATGTGGGATGATACGACGGGTTTCTATTACGACCTGAGTCTGGACGGGCAGCGGAGACGGGAGAAGTCGCCGGCTGGTTTTCTTCCGCTGATGGCTGGTATCGTCTCCGAAGATCGTGGCAAGCGTCTCGCAGAGCATCTGCGCGACGCGAAAGAATTCGCGACCTCCGCGCCCGTGCCGACGGTCAGCCTGGATGATCCGGAATACGATCCGCGCACGTGGGGCTGGAACGGACCTTCATGGATTCCCAGCAACTGGCTTGTCATGGAGAGCTTCGCCCGTGCTGGCATGGTCGATGATTCGAACCGGATCATGCAGGCCATGGAGGAGATGATGTCGAAGCCGGATGGCTGGCCGGGCGCATATGAGCAATACAATTCGCAAACGGGGATGCCGTTTGGGGTCGCAGATTACTCCTGGAGCGGCGCGATCAATGACTATCTGACGCGCTGGGTAGCTGGCGTGCAACCCGACGTCCCCGGTCACGCTTTGATCATTGCTCCTCATCTGCTGGGTGAATGGAAGTCGTTTGAACTGGATCACCTCCGCATTGGCCACAACGAGATCGGTTATCGATGGGAGGAAAACGGCGACCGCATCCGCATGCGCGTGAACGAGACAGGACCAGACACGCTGAATACAGAACTTGTCATTCACACGAAGCAACCGCCGCATCAGGTGTTGCTGAATGGGATCGCCATGGCTGCCAGTACTTATCGCATCGAACGCGGCGACCTGCACATTGCTGTTCCAGGAAGCGGAACGCAAACAGTGGATGTAATCCAGTGAGAATGCGGATGAAGTTCTGCGGCAAAGCGGCTCGCATCATCGTGATCTCGATCGGAATGACAATATTCTGTGTGTGGGCCGAGTCGCAAAGATCCGCACCGGCGCCGCTTGTTGCTACTACATTCGGCGATGCGGCCCCGAATCGGCCCTACATTCCGCTGGAGGTTCCTAAAACGCCCCGCCTTCAGCCTGATCACTTTGCCAGAGCGTATCTTGCTGACGGGTTGCTGGGCATTCGGCCCAATCCAAATCCGCTCTCTCAATCAGAAACTGTGGCGGCAGGGTACGTTTTCTCCAGTCCTGACGGAGGATTTGAAATGGCCGCTCCGGCGCCTTATCCGCTGGGTATGGACATTCGCGTCGATGGCAGCAGCCTGCTGAGCAGTTCGGCAGGAATTCGGATCGAACGGCAGACGCTGGATCTCGAACATGCCGAGCTGGTGACGGAGATGAACTTTACTTCCGCCACGGGCTCGCGGCTTGAACTGCGTGTCACACAGTTTGCCGCTCGTAGTGTGCCGTCGTTGCTGTGTGAGCAGGTTGAGGTTACCCCTTCAAAGGACGGAGATATAGAAATCATTCCGCAGATTCAGCACGAGGGCGTTCCTGGAACGGTCTATCGCAGCGATGTTCCGGGCGGAAAAAAAGAAGCATCCCTCGTGCTCGGAATGGAGAGCGACCGGCATAGCCGCATTGGAGAGGCCGTCGTTGTTCTTCCGCTTGAAAATCTGGAACCCCGGCCCGGAGGTGTGTTCCGGCTGGCAGTTCACGAGAACCGAACGGTGATCCTTCATGTCGTTGCCGCAATCGTGACCAGCGCATACGACCCGCAGCCGGATCTCCAGGCGATTCGCGTTGCCAGCTGGGGCGCGATGTTGGGCTGGGATGAATTGCGTGCGCAGAACCGCGCAGCCTGGACGGACTTATGGAGGAGCCGGCTGGTTATCGACGGAGATCCCGCTTCGCAACGAGCGCTCGACGCGGCCTTCTTCTATCTGCATTCCAGCGTGCACAGGAACCTTCTAACAGGAGTTCCGCCCTTTGGAATGAGCCAGTGGGCGGATTACGCCGGCCATATCTTCTGGGACATGGACAGCTGGGATCTGCCGGCCGTGGTGGCCGCCGATCCTGAGGCGGCGCGGGCGATGGTGCTCTACCGGGCGCGCGGGTTGCCGGCGGCGCAGCGCAAGGCAGCCAGCTTCGGCATGGAAGGCGCCATGTATCCGTGGGAGGCCGGGCTGGATGGGTCGGAGCAGACGCCTTCGGAGGCGAATACCGGGTGGGCTGAGCAACACATCGTGCCCGATGTAGCCGTGGCCGCGTGGGAATACTACGAGGCAACCGAGGACAAGCAGACGCTGCGCGAGGCCGTGTGGCCGATCCTGCGCACGGTCGCCGACTGGATTGTTCACCGGGGCTCGGTTACGGCGCGAGGGTTCGAGATTCACAATGTCATGGGTCACAACGAGTGGGTTGCCAACGTGTCCAACGACTCAATGGTGAATCTGCTCTGCCGTATGGCACTCCGCGATGCGATCGCGGCAGCCATCGCAATCGGTGAGGCACCTCGCCCGGAGTGGTCCAGGATCGAGAAGACGATCTATATTCCTCAGGATCCACAGCGAAAGGTTATCGAACCATTCAGCCACGATGGTCCGCTGACTTACTTCAATGAGCCGGAGAACAGGTTCGAAGGAGTGGACCTGGCAGCACATCCTGAGGCTTACACGCTGAATAACACTCAGATTCTGGTTTTTCACAACCCTCCCATCGCGTCCGAGCTTTATCGGAATACCTGGCGCTATGAAGAAACCCTGCGAGCGCAAAGGGCGGCGTCTCCGAGTGTTCCCGGCAGCGTGCGATCGCCAGGGTTCTCCATCCCGCCGCTCGCTGCCTGTGCGGCGATGTTTGGAGAAAGAAAGGAAGCGGGAGAGCTATTTCGTCTAGCTGCCACTGAGTATGTCACCGGCCCGTTCGATATCCCAAAGGAATACCGGCCCTACCGGGACGGAGCCTACATCACAAATAACGCGTCACTGTTGATGGCTGCTTTCTACGGGTTCACGGGAATGCGAATCTCGGACGGTGATTGGCGAAAGTACCCTGTAAGTCTGCCGGCCGGGTGGCGACGCCTGGAGATCGACCAGGTCTGGATCAAAGGACGAGCATGGCACGTCATAGCAGAGCAGGGGAAGCCGTTGACGATGCTTCCCGTTCCAAAGACGCGGAAACTGCCCACCGATCGACGGGCGAGCCAAAGTAAAACCAACCCGAGCCAGGAGGAGCAGCATGCCATCGGACTTCATTGATCGCAGAGGATTCCTGAAGTCGGCTCTGATGGCGACCGCCACTGCCGCCATTGCGGATACTACGTTCGCCGCAGAATCTGCGGCTATCAGCAGGATTACCATTCTTGAGGTCCCCGGTGAGTTTGTTCGGCCCGTGGCCATGAATGCATACGATAAGCGCCCGGTAGGGAAGTCGGGACACATTCGTCTGGTCCGCGTATTTTTAGCGGACGGCACATATGGGTTGGCCGTGGAAGGCTATGAGCCGATCCGCCAGCCCGCGCTCAGCTTCCTGAAAAGCATGATTGGGGTCAGGCCGGAGGCGGTCTTTCGATGGCAGGGCGAACGCATCGCCGGATACGCTCCGGAGTTTGCCCAGACCATGTCAGAGAAGAACAACTGCTGGTTCGAACTCGCTTTGCTCGACCTGGTAGGCAAACTTCGCGGTAAGCCGGTCTTTGAGCTCTTTGGCGATGCTGTGCGGGACGGAATTGACGCTTATGACGGGTCGCTTTACTTCGTGGACGTTGCAAGCGGCCGGGGGGCTGAGGCGGTCGGCGAAGTGGCCAAAGCCATCCGTGACGATGGTTATCGAGGCGTGAAGATCAAGGTGGGCCGTCCATGGCAGTGGATGCCGGACGAGCACGGAGTGGTGCGAGACATCGAGGCGGTAATTGCAGCGCGAGAGGCTGCCGGCCGGAACATGAACCTGATGGCCGATGCGAACAATGGATACGAACATCATCACGACTGGGCGATCCGGTTCATGAAAGAAACTTCGTCCAGCGCTCTTGCCTGGATAGAGGAAATTTTTCCGGAAACGGTGAGCGATTACACATGGTTCCATCGCGAACTGCAGGAGTTGAACGCGGATACGCCGGTGGCTGAAGGCGAAAGCGTCCGAGCGATGGATGAATTCCGTCCATTCCTCGATGCAGGACTGTACCGATACATCCAGCCGGACATGCGAACCTGCGGCTTCTCGAAGATACTTTATGCAGCTGATCTGGCTGCATCAGCACGTGTGAATGTGGTCGCTCATAACTGGATGAGCGAGTTAGGCAGGATCGCCTGCCTCCATGCGTCGAAGATCCGGCGAAACATCCCCCTGGTTGAGGATGATCGCTACCACGACCTTGCTCTCGATGCTTCCCAGTTCGAATTTCGCGATGGCCAGTGGTTTCTTCCGAAGAAGCCCGGCTGGGGTGTTGATCTCAGCCCTAACTACGAGGTGTTTGCGCGGGGCAACGCAGAGATCATCATTACCTGAGGCTAAACGGATGCGATCGCAGGCCGCGAGAATTTCTATCGGATTATTGTGTGCGGCAATTCTGTCGGTTCCGGCGTCTGCCGTTGCAGCGTCTCCGTGCAGCGGAAGGCATCTGAAGAACGAGACCTTCTGCGTGCAGTTTGACGACCTGAGCGCCGGCGTGATGCGGCTCGATTCGCCCGGTGATCCATACGGGACGAACTATGTGATCGGCAAAGAGGAGCATCCGGACTTTTCGGTTGCGGATTCACGCTGGTTTGGCGATGTAGTGTTTCGCTTTCGAGCTCACGGGCAGGCATGGCAGCATGCGAGTACCGCGGGCTCAAGACATGCAAGAACTGTCGAGCAAACGGGTGAGTCCCGAGGACAGCGTGTCATATTTCACTATCGCAGTGATGCGTCGAGCAGCGATGGAATCCGCGGTTTCGATTTCGATGAGTCGTACGAGTTAGAACCTTCCACTCTCGTGTGGACCCTTACTCTGCGGAATCAGACAGGCGAACCGCTGGAAATCGGCGACATCGGGCTTCCACTTCTCTTCAACACCATATACGCGCGCGATCCAAAGATCACTTATCAGGAGCGCGTAATTCGACATAGTTATATAGCGGGAGACAATTCCTTCGTCTTCTGGACACGGGCGAATGGGGCAGGACCCTATCTGCTCATGACGCCCCATTCGGGAACGCAGCTGGAATTCTTTGAGCCTGCAATTCCCGGCAACCATGCTGACTCCACCGACCCCGTCTACTATCCGCGTAACGCATGGGAAGGCCTCTATACGGCATACATCCATGCTGCCGCAGAAGGAAGAGACTATGAAACGTCGGGAACCTGGCGACAGCCGCTTACTTCCAAAGTGCTCGCACCGGCTGGTCAGCCGGGTTCGTCGATCACCTACGCCTTTGACTTTCGCTGGGCATCGACCTACCGCGATATCCGGCAAATGCTCTATCAGGATGGCCTGATTGATGTCACGGCGGCGCCAGGGATGGTGATCCCATCGGACCTGCCGGCTCTGCTGGCGCTGCATACGCGTGAGCCGATCCATAGTGTCACGGCTGAGCACCCCTCAGAAACCGAGATTACGGCGGTCCCGGCCCCGCAGAAAGATATGCATGTCTACCGCATTCGCTTCCGCCGCCTAGGGGAAAATGAAATCGCGGTAAGCTTCGGTAACCATCGCAGGACGCTGCTGGAATATGACTCGATCGAGCCCCTCGATACAGTCATCCGCAAGCGAGCGGAGTTTGTGGTGGATCATCAGCAGGTACACGATCCGTCCAAATGGTACGACGGTGAGTTTTCATTGTGGGACATGCGTAGCCGTATCCTGCGCACGCCGGATGATCGCGGAGGGCTGGATCCCTACATGGTTGGGGGATCGGACGATCCAGACCTGTGCAAGGCACCTTACATTGCGGCCGTGAACGAGGCTTATCCCGACGACCGCCAGATTGCGGCAGTGGAGTATTACCTTCAGCATTTTGTTTGGGGAAAGCTGCAACGCACTGGAGATGAGCGGCCCTTTCCCCACGGTATTTACGGGTCCCCGAGCTGGCATGAGAACCGCTTCAGCGCAACCGGATACGATTCCGGCGGCAATGGCCGGGAGCATATGTGGCGAACCTTCGATTACACACATCTGATCCAGCTCTATTATGAGATGTACCGAATTGCAAAACTATATCCGGAGCGTGTGCACTATCTCGACGCAGCCGGTTATCTGGAACGAGCCGCGCAGACAGCCATTGCATTCTTTCGCGTGCCGTACCAGATTCGCATGGGAGCGCCCTGGGACTTTCGAGGGTGGACGGATTGGGCCTGGACGCAGGGGGCGTTCCACGAAGTCTTCATTCCCGACGTGTTGAATGCACTGGAGGCCGAGCACCGCACCGTTGAAGCAAACGAACTGCGAGCGGAATGGAATAAGAAGGTGATGTACTTTCTGTATGATGCCCCGTATCCCTACGGGAGCGAAATGTGGTTCGATACGACCGGGTTTGAATCCACGCAGGCCATCGCTCACTATGCCGCCCTCAACGGGATCAAGCCGGACAGCGGTCTGTGGCGCGACCGGAACGACGGAAGGCTGTATGCCCACCCCCGTGTAAGTCAGGCTGATGTCGAAAACTTTATGGACCGGGAGATTCAGGGGAATCTGGCCGCACGCGGCACACTGGAGACAAACTACTACCAGCTGGGAAGCGATATCCGGCAGGGAGGCAGCTCGAATTATCTGCTCAGTTATATGACCCAAATGGGTGGTTGGGCGATCCTGGATTATGGCCTGCGGTTCGCGCACGGCTCAGACCGCACCGATGCACTCCGGTGGGGCTACGCGTCGTATCTGGCAGGCTGGGCTCTGGTCAACTCAGGCAATGCTCAGAGCGGCTACGGCTACTGGTTCCATGGCGCGGACGATGATGGCGCGGCAGGATGGGGATTCAATCCGGCGAAATACGGGAGTACCTGGATTCCAGATAATCACCTTCAGGCTCGAGGTTTATGGCCCTACGACGGGGAGATTGACAGCGGTTTCTCCGGTGCGCTTCGATCCGCAGCGACCATTGTCACGCGCGATCCAGTCTTCGGCCTGATCGCTTATGGGGGCGTGGTGCACGAACGGGAGAACGTTGTGGATGTAGAGTTACACGATGGGCTTAGACAGCGGCTCGAGCTTCTGCACTTGCCGCGGCCGATTTCGATCCGGCTTGAGGGTGGAGGATTTCTCGGTCAGCAACAGATCGAGCATATCGGACAGAACATTCGCCTGGGGTTGCGAATCGAATCGCGCAACGGCAGCAACGACTCTGCGACGATAGAACTCACTGGCTTACCGCCGGGCGACGGTCTGGTCTTCGTCCAGGATGGAAAGAAGTCTGGGGCAGAAGCCGACCGCGATGGCACTTACCGCGCGTCGATCAACTTCGGAAGAAATCGTCGCTCCGCCGAAATTACAATCCAGGGAGCCATTTAGGTCTGTTCGGCGTGTTATTCCGCGGCGCCGGGCGCCCTTCTGTGCTTCCTGTATATCCACGGCACGTAGTAATCCATCACGTGTACGGGAGTTTCCGAACCTATAACATGGAGCGCCGTCCTCAGCATCTCAGGGTCGCCGGCATTATTCACCATCATGTCGTAGTGGCAGGGAATCGCCACTCGTGCCCCGATCTGGTGGACAATGTGCGCAGCATCCATGGGCGCCAGATTGTGAAAACCGCCATTGATGCAGATCGAACAGATATCCACGTTGTGCGGGAGCAAGGAGGACAGCAGCGCGCACTCACCTGTGTCGCCGGAGTTGTAATAGGTGATTCCGTTTGTGAACCGGAAGAGAAGTCCCAGATGATTCAGGTCGGTGGCGTCAGTCGGCAGCGCAAATGTCCCCTTCAGGTCGACTCCTCCTCCCAGTTGCAGTCGCTGATTCGGGTGTAACAGCCGGCATTGAGCCTCAGGGATTCCGCAGTTCCGGTAGCATTCCAACGATTCCCATGGCCCCACAAATTGCATCGTCTCAGTCCGTTTCAGCCTTTGAAGAGTTTCCGGATCGGCATGGTCCTGGTGCGAGTGCGTCGTACAGAAGACGTCGATCTCCAGATCCTCCGGTTCAATGAACACCGGCAGTTGCCGATCCAGACGAAACGGCAAATCTGCAAATCGCCGTGCGCAGCTGTTGGTGAGATACAGATCGATTCCGATCAAAGGGCTTTCGTGCGCCTTAAGAAGAAACCCATTCTGCCCCAGGAACCAGATCGCCAGCCCATCCTCCGGAACCGCCGTCGTTCGAATGGAATCCATGAATGCCCGGCTGGGCATGCGTGCAGGCAGCACCAGCTCCACCGGCGCCTCTCGGTCGTATGGGTTATTTTTGCTGAATACGTAATGCGGCATATGTTCGGTGCAGGCCCCCCACTCCACGAGCAATACACCACCTTAAACCTTCGGTATGAACAGCTCCAGCCGAGCTTTCCAGGTGACGGACTGACCCGGAGCAAGCGTCACCATTCCGGTATCGCGGCCCTTCCAGACAGCACTGAACGGATCTGCGAAATTGAATTGTTCCTCAATGGCCGCATACTGTTTATCCGGTGGCGCATAGACCTGGATTGTCCGAATATCGCTGGAGAGTCCTTTGATGTGCAATCCATAAGCCGCCGCGGGATCGATGACGTCGACCACCACCTGTCCATCCTCGCGCATCAGCCGTGAGAAATTGTCGTCGAGAAAGATGTCTCCCAGGGCTTTCCCTCCCGCCGCTTCGAAGTCGTATTGTGTGCCCTTCACCGTTACGATGTTTCCGGTAGGGAAGACATCGTCATAGTTGTTGACTTCCGTTAAATCGGCCGCTGGAATCCGCAGTCGCACCTGGGAACGGTCCCCGCTGGGAAATGCAAAATAAGGATGCCATCCGATTCCCATCGGCTCGGGCTCCTGCCCCACGTTACTCGCGACGATCGTGGCTTCGAGGGACCGCCCCGTCAGCGCCACCGTAATGATCAGTCGCGTTCTGGATGGCCAGTACCCATCAAAATCCCCTGCGTCCATCGTCCCCGTTACCGACTGGCCATCCGTCAGCTGTTCCACATGCACACGGTCGGTTTTTCGCGCAAGGATGAGTCCGTGAATCGCATGTAGCTCCGCGCCGGGCTTCTTGCCTTTCCAAACCGCCGGCAAGATCAGCCTCCTGCCGTTCCACTCCGTTGCCACGTTCATTCGATCCGGCGTCAACCTGCCGCGGATTCGGTTCGCGTAGGGCGCCAGAAACGCTCCTCCGAACGCGAACGAATTCACTCCGTGCGCATCGGCAGGCCCCTCGTCGAGTGTGAGCGCGGCGTCTTTCAGCGATGGCGAAGCGAGAAGAGGAGTCTCACCCCTGCCGGGAATGTTCGCCGTGAGCTGAAACAGATTCATTCCACGTCCCGGCAAAATCGTGGCCGACAGGAACTCCGGTTCGTTGCCTGACAGAGTCGGCTTTCGTATCAGATGAATGACTGCCTGGCCACCGATTTGCACCCCGGGCGCGTTTTCTTCCATAGTTTCCCTCGACTCTGCGGCGACAACCGCGCCTGCCGGCAACGACGACCGTTTTTCTGCAGCCAACAACGAAAAGACGCCGATTGCGACAAGCGCATACTTCAAACTGACGCGGAATGTCGAATGCGTCCGTGTATCTCCAGAAGCGCCATCGGTCCAACTTTTCCCTCGATCAACCCTGCCCGATGCCCAGCTTTTTCTGCATGTCCTCCAACGAGATTCCTTTGGTCTCCGGGAAAATGAACAGGACCACGAAGAACTGAAGCACCATCATGCTGGAGAAAAATCCAAACGGCACCGCGGCGGAGTGAGCGCTCAGCAGTGGGAAGATCCATGAGAGCAGGGCCGTCATGAACCAGTGCGTGAAGCTCCCCAGGCTCTGGCCTTTCGCCCGGACTGCATTTGGAAAGACCTCGCTGATGTACACCCAGATGCACGCGCCCTGGGAAAATGCGAAGAACGCGATGTAGCCGATCAACGGCCAAATCAGCAAACGCTCGTGCTGTCCGGTGCGAAATATGTAGCAAACAATCGCCAGACAAATCGCGGTTCCCACCGAGCCGGCGAGCAACATTGCCTTCCGGCCCAGCTTGTCGATCACCGTCATGGCGATCATGGTGAACAGCAGATTTGTCGCGCCAATGACAACGGCCTGCAAATCTCCCGAAACCTTCGTGAAGCCTGCTCGAGCAAAAATGTCGTTCAGGTAATACAGAATCGAGTTGATTCCCGCCAGCTGATTGAACATGCCGATAAGAATTGCCAGCATCACCGGCTTGCGGTACATGCGCGAAAACAATCGATGCCTTCCCGCAGCGAGTTCCAAATGGATCGAATCCGAGATTTTCGCAATCTCGAGTTCAACGTCAGGATCGCCGACCGCCGTCAATACAGCCGAGGCCTCGTCCGCACGCCCTGTCTTGACCAGCCAGCGCGGGCTGCGCGGGATCCCGAACAGCATCAGGAAGAAGAGTGCGGCCGGCGCAGCCGAGACGCCGAGCTTCCAGCGCCATTCCGCCGATCCCATATTCAACGTGCCAATCAGATAGTTCGACAGGTAGGCGAGCATGATTCCGAACACGACGTTGAACTGGAAGAATCCGACCAGCCGCCCGCGCCACTTGGCCGGAGCAATCTCCGCTATGTACATTGGCCCAATCACCGAAGAACCACCAATGGCGAGTCCGGCGACAAATCTGAACGCCACGAACGAAGTCCAGTTCCATGCCACCGCGCAGCCCAGCGCCGAAAAGAAAAAGAGAACGGCCAGCCCACGCAGGCTGTCGCGCCGCCCAAATCGATCGCTCGGAACTCCGGCAAACAGTGCGCCCGTGATCGTGCCCCACAGCGCTACGGCCACGGTGAGTCCAAGCGAGCCGGGTGTCAGGTGAAACAGATCGGTGAGTGCGCCGGTCGCTCCGGCAATCACCGCGGTGTCGAACCCAAAGAGCAGGCCTCCCAGCGCGGCGACGATTGTGCTGCGGATCAGTACTGAATTGAGCCCGCTTCCCTGTCGCTGGGAGGGGGCCTTCATAGCGCTGGCCATTTTCGGCTCCTTGAGCAGTCAACGCCCAGCACGCTCTAAATTCGGCTGAGCCACCGTGAGGGAGTTATAGATTATAGATTCAGGAGTAGTCAAGGGATTTGCCTCCTGCCGTGACACATTCATGGCTGGATGTCCTCGGAGCTACTGCGCCGTGAATCCGCCATCCATCATCAGGATGGAGCCAGTGAAAAATGTCGCCAGATCGCTGGCCATATACGCGTAGAAGGAAGAAACCTCCTCGACGTTCGCAATCCGGGCGATCGGATGAGCCCTCTTCAGCATGTCCCAGTAGGCATCCGGATCGCCGGAGGCCGCCGCCGATTCATACACAATTGGTGTGTCCACGGTCCCACAGGCAATCGTGTTCACGCGGATGTGATATTTCGCGTATTCGATCGCCATCTGACGGGTCATCTGGTGGAGGGCGCCCTTCGACGGCGCGTACGCTCCCTGCGTCGGGATCCCCACCTCGCCCGAGATCGATCCGCTGATCAGAATCAGGCCGCCATTCTGGCGGATCATTACCGGAATCACATGCCGGCTCGCCCAGTACATGGCTTTTACATTGGCGTTCATCACCGAGTCCCACTCCTCGGGAGTGTGCTCATGAATCGCTTTCACCACGCTTTTGGCGGC
>DASZYN010000022.1:0-2742 GCA_035545435.1 Acidobacteriaceae bacterium
CAACGTCCTGAATTTCGGCAACTTCGGCGGTCCCGATGGGGTCGTCCTCACCCCGGATGACAACGGGGCGGGCCTCACCAACGTCAACAGCCCTTACGGCACCGGCGCCGCGGCGTTCGATATCAAGAACACTGAACGTACGCCACGCCGCACCGGCACCTTCGGCCAGGGTTCCCCGCGCGCCACCGAATTTCAGCTGACCTTCAACTTCTGACTTTTCGGTACCACTGATACAGGGCGGAGAAGCCATTCTCCGCCCTCCTTTTTCCCCGACAGCCACAGTCCCCGGGGCTCTCGCTCGTCCCTATCCCATTCGTTTTGTTCACCCTTAGACGCTGCCCGAGACTAAAGGTGATGTGTATTTCAGAAGAGAGTTTGTTGAATAACTATGAATTTGTGTAGCCATTTTGTCCACAATCGAGCCCCTACAGTCACTAACTCTATGATTCCAAAGTGTCATTGAAATGTCGCAAAATGTGACGAATGGCCCGCCAATTGCTCATGTCAGGCCCATCATCATTCTTCCCCGGCTCTTGTTCGCTGTTTTCTCCCCAGTCGTAGAAACCAGTTCGTAGTTGGTTCAAACGAGGAAACGCACGAAGCCGCCTCTCTGTTGAAGCGGTTATCCGCATCCGGGCACTCCCCACGCAATCGACCCGGTGATCACTAATTTTTGGCAACGAGTGAAGTTCATGGAGGAGCTGTGATGAAGCAACCCAGGTTGCATTGGATCATCCCGGTGGTCGCCGCACTGTTTTGTTGTTGTACATGCGCGCGTCCTGCACTGGGCCAGGCAACAAACACAGGAACCGTCGTCGGCGAAGTCGACGATCAGAGCGGCGCTGTCATTGCCGACGCGTCCGTCACCCTCAGCAATGCATCCGCTGGCACCAAACTGACGACCTCTACCAACGGCACCGGAAAGTACATTTTCCAGGCCGTGCCGCCCGGCACCTACGACGTTATCGTCACCAAGTCGGGCTTCTCGACGGCGAAATTGACCGGTTTGACGGTCAACGTTGGCTCGCAGGCCACAGAAAACGTGAAGATGGCTGTCGGATCCACGGCCCAGACCGTCGAGGTCCAGGTCATGGGCACTGAGCTGCAGACCCTGAACTCCACGGTCGGCCAGACCATCTCCCAGGAAGCGATTGAGTCGCTGCCCAGCCTGAACCACGATGTGAATACGTTCACCGCTCTGCAGCCCGGCGTGAGCCCCGGCGGCAACGTGGCCGGCGCCGTGAGCGACCAGAATATGTTCCTGCTGGATGGCGGCAACAATTCCAGCGACATGGACGGCAACAATACCGTCTACAACACCACCGCCGCCTTTGCCGGCGATCCCACCGGCGGACAGGGCACGCCTCCCTCCGGCATCATGCCCACCCCTTCCGACAGCGTCGACGAAGTCAAGGTGAACACCGCCAACCAGACCGCCGACTTCGACAACTCCTCGGGTGCGCAGGTTGAGTTCGTTACCCCCCGCGGCACGAACCGGTGGCACGGCGCCGCTTACGAGTACTACCTCGATAACGGCTTCAACGCCAATTCCTGGGATAACAACGACAACGTCCCCAAGACCAAGATTCCCCAGTATCACTACAGCCGCTTCGGCGGAAGGGCCGGCGGCTTCTTCCTTCCCTCCATGCTCGGCGGTCGCTGGTACATTTTCGGTTTCTATGAGGGCTTCCGCTATCCTCAGTCCACCACCATCGCCAGAATCGTTCCCACCGACACGCTGAAAGCCGGCACGGTCTATCAGAACGGTACGCCCTACAATATGACCACCGTCGATCCGCGCGGCCTCGGCATCGACCCCGTTGTCCAGCAGATGTGGACCAAGTACGAGCCCGCGGGCAACGTCGGCGCGGTTGGCACTTCGGCGGCCTGCAGCGGTTTCAACACCAAATACTGCGATGGCTTCAACACGGTCGGGTTCAAGGCCAATATGTCGCTGCCTCTCAGCAGCAACAATATGACCTTCCGCATCGATCACTCCTTTAACTCCAAATGGAACTGGTTCGCCAGTTATCGCTACTTCAAGCTGAAGCAGTTTGCCAACAAGCAGTACGACATCGGCGGCTTCTTCTCTGGCGACAAACTGGGAGTTCCCACCTCCACGGCTCCTCGCCCGCTGGTTCCGTCCTTCCTGGTTACCGGCCTCACCACCAACATTACAGCCAACATCACGAACGACTTCCACTACAGCTATCTGCGCAACTTCTGGCAGTGGGGAACCAACAACGCTCCCCCACAGATCGCTGGCCTCGGCGGCGCCATGGAGCCTTTCGGTGAAAGCTCCGGTAACGCTCTGCTGCCTTTTAACGTCGATGCCCAGGACATTCGCACCCGCTTCTGGGATGGCCAGGACCACTTCTTCAGCGACAACGTCACCATGCTGAAGGGCAATCACCTGATCCAGTTCGGCGGCCAGTATCAGCGCAACTTCGACTACCACTCCCGCTCCGATAACGGTGGCGGCATCAACTTCACCACCACCTACCGGATGGGCGAACAGAGCGGCACCGGTGTCGGCGGCATCAACATGTCCGATCCGGTGGATGGTCTGCAGGGTGGCTATCCGATCTCCACAGCGTCCGTGCGTCTCGCCGCCGCTGTCCTCGGTATCGTGGACCAGTCCCAGGTCGCTTACACTCGCTCCGGCGACCTGAGCCTCAACCCGCCGCTGACCCAGGCGTTCGACAAGGACGTCATTCCTTACTACAACGGCTATGCCAGCGA
>DASZYN010000023.1:0-4218 GCA_035545435.1 Acidobacteriaceae bacterium
GTGAGCACAGCAACAAAGATCCGCGTCGTCGGGCTGCTGATCAAGGACCCCACCTCCGGGAACTCCGTGCTGCTGGCCCACTACATCGACGACTTGGACAAGGACTAGACTCCTCCCCGGCGAACCCACGAAAGGCGGCGCACTCGAAGCTGAGGCGCCGCCTTTGATTTTAGGGAACCGGCGCCCGCATGGCGGCGTATGGGTCTTTACCCCCTCCGGAGACCGCATGACCCCGACCCGCGTTGCCGCATCGCTGTGCCTGGCCGCATTCGCCGCGATCGCCTCCGCCCAGGCCCCCACGCTGCATGTCGAAACGCACCTGGTGACGCTCACCTTCACCGTGCGCGATGAAAGCGGAAAGCTGGTGCCCGCGCTGAATGCCGGCGACTTTACCGTCTACGAAGATGGGGCGCCGCAGATCATCAGCATCTTTGCCCATGAATCCGATCTGCCGCTGCACCTGGGATTGCTGGTCGACGCGTCCGCGAGTCAGGACAAATTCATCCGCCAGCATCTGCGCGACATCCACACTTTCCTGGGCAGTGTTCTCGAACCGCGCGATCAGGTCTTCGCTCTTTGCTTTGGCGATCACCTGCGCATCGCCGCGCAGCCGACCTCCGATCCGTCCGCGGTGATCGACGGCCTCGATCGCTACAACAAGGAATATCGTTCCTTCCCTGAACTCGATCCGGACGACAGCCGGGACGGCGGCACTGCGTTGTACGACGCCATTGTTGCGGGAACGACGCACGAGCTCGCCGCGCATTCCGACGGCCGCAAGGCGCTCCTGCTCTTCACCGATGGCGAGGAAAACTCCAGCGGTCACGACGAGATCGACGCAATTGCAAGCGCGCAGGACAGCGATGCGCTCGTCTATGCGATCCGCTACACCGAAATGCATCACGGCAAACTCAGCGCCGACAATCGTCACGGTATCGCGGCACTGCATCATCTGGCGGAACAGACGGGCGGCCGCGATTTCGACGGGCTGAAGAGCGACCTGCCCCAGGTCTTCCGCCAGATTGGCGACGAGCTGCGCTCGCTCTACGTGATCGGCTACTACTCGACGAACAAAGCGCATGACGGCAGCTTTCGCAAGGTCGTCGTGGTGCCGCACACTGACGGTCTCAATGTGCGTGCGAAATCCGGGTACTACGCGAAGTAGGCGTCCCGGGCTCCCTCACCGCTCCATCAGTGCCCGCTGTACGCCGACTGAATGTATTTCCGCGCCAGTTCGCCCTGGGCGGTATCCCTTCCGGCGCTGAGTACCGCTCGATACTCTTCGACAGCCTTGTCGTGCTCCCGCATCAGATCGTACGTTTTTCCGGCTTCGAGCAGGCAGCGTCGCTTCAGCTCCGGGCTGGTCGTGGACTGCAACGCCCCCTCGCGATACGCGTCCACCGCCTCGGAATAGCGTCTCTGTCCGCGCAGGCTGTCGCCCAGTCCAAAGTACGTCAGCTCCATGTGCGCGTTGGGAAAATAGCCCGGATGCTTTGCCAGCTCGATGAGGCGCTGATAGGTAGCCACTGCGACCATGCCGTCGCCGGCGTCCTTTTCGAGGTTCGCTTCTTCCAGCAGAAACAAATAATTGTGCGGATACTCTTCCGCCATTTGCTTTGCGATCGCGACCGCCGCATCGTACTTCGCCTCGCGCCGCAGGAACAGCATCATGGAAGTCCTGGCTTCGACCCGCGTGATGACGCCGTTCTCGCCAACGTCGCGCAGCAGGGCCAGGCCGTTGTCTTTGGAACCGTGAATCCCCACGATGCCGACGATGATCTTGAAGGCGATGTTGAGGGAGCCGACGACATACTGATAGACGCCCGTGACCAGCTTCGCATCGATGTAATGCGGATCGAGCTCGAGCACGCGGTCGCAGTCGTTGCGCGCGCCCAGCGCCTGGCGAAGCCCGCCGGAAAAGGCGCGCTCGATCATGGCCGAATAAACCGCCTGCATGCTTTTCACCCATCCGCGCGCGAACAGCGCATTCACGTCGTTCGGATTCGTCTTGAGCTCGGCATTCGCCTCGTCGATCGCCTGCGTGCTCAGCTCGCCAATGCGATCGTGTACCTTTGGATCTTCGACGACCGTGTGTTTGCCGGTGAGAAATCCATCGTTGGCATAGAACGTGGTGTCGAGCAGGTCGAGCCGGTTCAGTTCCCGAAAGAGCGTCGCGTTCAGCAGATAAGCGGTCGCCATGGGATTGCCGGGATGTTCTTCGCGAATCTTCTCGAAGCCAGGCAGAGCCTCGTCGTAATCCATGTTGTAGAAATGCCGGAACGTCTCCTGAACGTCGTGCTCGCGGTTCAGCGGATTGGTATCCACCTGCTCGGCGCGCGCGCGCATCGCTCCGAGGGGCGACAGGGTCACGCACAACACAGCAGAAATCCAGCCGGCACGAAAAGAGGACAGCATCGCTTCAGGGATTGTAGCTGGCGGCGCGCAGACTCCACCCGCCGTGGTCCCGCGCGTCTGCGATCGGCAGCGCAATATAATCCGCTGCATGCTCGAATGGATCGCGCTGGTCGAACTTCTTCTCTGCTGGATTGTGTGGGCGATGGCCTTCATCCGCCCCAGGCGCGAGGCCGCCGATCGTAAAGAGGTGGCGAAGTCCGGCGCTTCGGTGTGGGGCATCGGCCTGGTGATGGCCGCCTATGCCCTGACATTCACCTATGTCCGGCCCCGCGGGTTTCACAAAACAGCGCCAGCGCTCATCGCCGGAATGATTCTGGCGCCTCCCTGCGTCGTTCTGGCATGGACCGCGGCCAGCCACCTCGGCAGGCAGTGGCGCTACGCCGCGGCGTTGCGTGAGGATCACGAGCTGATCCAGACCGGGCCCTATCGCCGGCTGCGCCACCCCATCTATGCGTCGATGTTCGGCATGCTGCTGGCTACCGGATTGTGCTGGACCTGGTGGCCGCAATTCGCCGTCGCTGTTGTCTTCTTTGTCATCGGTACGGAGATTCGGGTTCGATCCGAAGAGCGCTTGCTCGAATCGCATTTCGGCGATCGGTACCGTGACTACCGTGCGCGCACCGATGCCTGGATTCCCTTCCTGCGCTGATCACTCTGCAAGAGTTCGGGGAAAGGCGTTCGTTACTAAAGTACAGGGGTCCATCCGAAGTACTGTGCAGCCTCCTCAGCCCAGATAAGAGTCACGTTACTGGCCAGCGCCACTTGAAACCAAAATTTGTTTCGCAACTCCCTGCTTCCACAGCGAACCTATTAACTAAAGCGTCATCATAAAAAGATAGAGTGTCTCGTGACCAGCGCAATACGGCTGCACCATTTTCGACAACGCCACGCGCAATTTCCTGTTGCCTCCATGCGGACATCTGGATTACCGTTGGGGCCACCAGGAGCGGAACCTCTGGACGTTACTACTAATCTTTCCGCGAAAGACCCATGACTCGCCAGGAACTCCTCCGCATCGTCGTGCTGCGCGCTCGCGTGCATGGGTTCGAGTTTCGTCACTGGTTCCAGACGAATCTCGAGACGGAATGGCCCGGGTTCGACCAGGCTGTCTCGCTGCTTTGCTCCGGACGCCGCTACTACGCTCTGCTCTTTTCCCACGATTTCGCGCGGCACTTCTGGAAGAAGGGAACGCAGATCACCTTCCTGCTGCCTTCCCAGGAATACACGCGGCTGGATTCGAACGGCAAAGTCGTCACCATCAAACGCAAGTCGTTCACGCGTCGTTCTTCGCGCTCCAACTCCAATAACGTCTGGCAATACCACCTCGAGCAGATGGCCGTCTGGGACGAGCCGCTCCGGTACATCCGCCGTTTCATTTTGACGGATGAGGAACTGGAAGCCGCCGGCGAGTCCGCTCCCCAGGTCGTGGAAGCTCCGGAACCGGCGCCCGTCAAATCTGCCGAGACAAAAATGCAGGTAGCCCCCCGGCGCGCAGACTGGTGCTGAGCCCCGCAATTCCTCTTTTCGCCCCCCAATCCAGCCTCACTGCGACCCCGTTTTCAGACCTGCTCGCCGATTGCCCGGCCCCGTCGGAACTGCTATTCTCGAAAGAGTCGCAAGACGCTTCCCGCGCGCCCTTAGCTCAGTTGGATAGAGCGACTGACTACGAATCAGTAGGTCGGGAGTTCGAATCTCTCAGGGCGCGCCACTTCCTCAACATCCTGATTTTCATCCTCCTTGCTGTGGCCGCGACGCGCCACGGACTCACGCAACCGCGGGAACCTGCTCCATTTCGTCGGCGGA
>DASZYN010000024.1:0-6120 GCA_035545435.1 Acidobacteriaceae bacterium
GATCTATCCGGTGCAGCTGAAAACGAAGGCAAACCAGCAGTGGGCGGCGCAGCGGGAGACGCAGCGCCGCATCCGCCTGGCGCTGGAGGAGCATGGGATGCTGCCGGGAGACCCGATGCGGGTGTACGCACGAAACGGTGATCCGCGTTCGGCGACCGGCGTTCCGGGCGCAACGGCCGCAAAGGGACACGAGCATGCGGCAGAAAAGACGGATCCGACGGCAACGAAGCCGGCGGAGGGCAATCCGCTGACGGGGGAGTGAGAAGAACAGAGCTCAGTTGTCAGTTGTCAGCGTTCAGAAAAGCTGGCGTTCGGCGATCTCCCAAAGGCGAGCGTTCAGTTGTCATCGTCAGCGTTCAGAAAAGCCGGCGTTCGACGTTCCGCGCTCGGCGTTCGGAACATCCTGCGGCCCGTCCGCAGTTGGGCGGGTGCCATCGCTTAGGCGATGGCGGAAGTGCTTTTCAGAACGCGGAACGCCGAACACCGATCGCCGGCGGTTTCTGAACTCTGAACGCTGACTGCGGAACGCTTGTCGCCGATGCGGAAATGCCCCACGGATTCTTCGAGGCGCCCGGCTCCATCGCGGACCGAGTCGACCAGAGTCCTGGTGGCCGAAGTAGCGGCGGACTGGTCCTCGCCCAGGCGATTGATGACCTCAAGGTTCTGGCTGAACTCCTGCGCGGCAACCGACTGCTGCGTGGAGGCAGTTGCGATCTGCGCGATCATGGACTCCACCTGATCGGTGGCGGCGATGATGCGTTTGAGGGAATTTCCGGCGCGAGCGGTGATTTCCATGCCGTGGCCGACGCGTTCGGTTCCTGAAGCCATGGCCTGGACCGCCGCCTGCGTATTTTGGGTGATGGTCTGGACCATTTGAGCGATTTCGCTGGTTGCGCTCCGGGTGGATTCCGCGAGGCGGCGGACCTCGCCGGCAACCACGGCGAATCCGCGTCCCTGTTCGCCGGCGCGGGCAGCTTCAATGGCGGCGTTGAGGGCCAGAAGGTTGGTCTTTTCGGCGATTTCCTCGATGACGTTCACGATACGGATAATCTGCTCCGAGTCCTGACCGAGGCGGCGAACCGTTTCCGCCGATTGCGAGACCGATTCGGAGATGGTGTTCATGCCGGAAAGCATGTCGTCGACGATTGTGCCGCCTTCACGGGCGACTGAGGCCGCTTCGCGGCCCTGATCGGCGGCGGTCTGGGCGTGGTGGGAAACCTCCGCGATGGAGATGGACATCTCCTGCATGGCGCTGGCGGCCTGGTGGGTCTGGGCGCTCTGCTCACTGGTGCGGCTGAACGCCTGCTCTCCAACGCGGGACAGTTCGGTGGCGTCGCGGCGCAGGCCGGCGGATTCGTCGGCGATGGCGGCGACCATGGACTGCAGCTTTTCCTGCATGACGTTGATCGAACGGGAGAGATTGCCCAGCTCATCGTTGACGACAACAGGAAACGGGCTGCCGGTAAGGTCGCCCTCGGCAATGGCGCAGGCGCGGCGGGCCAGCCTGTCGAGAGTTTTCATCATGCCCCAGGCGGTCAGCGCCAGCGCGCCCAGGGCAACGCAGCCCCCCACGATGGCGAAGCACCAAAATGCGATGATCTGGTGCTTGCTGAGAGGCAGAATCTGAGCCAGACCGGCCAGGCTGGTGGAAAGGCCGAGGAGTCCTGCGATCAGGAACAGCTTGGTGCGGCACGGAACGCGGCAGAAGAGATTCATGGGCGGCCCTTCAGTTCGAGAAGAAGAGTGGCTCGGGGATGCGAAGGACAGGTTGCAGGCGAAGGGGCGACAGGATCCTGCGGCCTTTGAACCGGGTGGAGGGCTGCGACCAGCTGCAGTTCGCGCTCCAGAGGGCGCTGGAAGGCGCGCCACAGTGCTGTGCGGCGCCGGCGGCTGGGCGCAAAGACGGACGAGAGCAAGCGAAACCTCCGCGAAGGCCAAAAAACGGGCGAAGAGGGAGGGCTGCACCGGACTTCGCCCGAGGTGTGCCGTTCACTGGAGCTATCGGCGAAACGGAGAAAAGAATTAGCCCGGAATTTCCTCGAAGGTGAGGTTTTCCGCGGAGCTGCCGGTTTTCTCTCGCCACTTTTCGAAAAGCCGGCCGTAGCTGAGGGTGAGAAATTCCCCCGGTTCGATGCCGAGTTTGCTCCCCGTGGCATCGATCCAGTCCGGCGCACCCTCCAGCTCGGCGTAGACGCCGATGGGCGTTTCGTCGAGAACGCAGTGGCCGGCCGCATCGGCGAATTCGGTCCGCCACTTCTCGTAAGTGAAGGCGGGCTGAAAGCCAAGCTGGGTGAAGATGTGTCCCAGCGCCTCACCGTCCTCGACGCGTGTCTCGGTCTCCTCGCGATGCTTGTGAGGAGCGCCGGGGTCATGGTTTTGAGGAAGACACTTATAGGTCACGACCCATCGTTCGCCGTATTGACGCACGCGAAGGATAGCGGTTTGAGCGCGGAGGCGGCGGTCGGGAGTGTCGTAGAGGACGTTGCGCTCGAAGGTGCGTTCGGTCTCCACACGGAAACCGGCGTCGCGGAGGCGGCGGGTGAGGGCCTCGGGATCGGCGACGCGGAATTTGACCTCGACTTCGGTGGGCATACGACCAGCGTACAGCGTTCAGGGGTCAGCGTTCAGCGTCGAGACGCGACCAGAGTTTAGAGTTTAGAGATTGGGGAGACGGTGCGCGATTGGAGACGCTGAGGCTGAAAGTTGATACTGCGAATCTGGCGAGCGAGGCCTCGCAATCGGCGATTGCGCGCGCCGCGGAGATCCTGCGCGGGGGCGGGACGGTGGCGTTCCCGACCGAAACGGTCTACGGGCTGGGGGCGAATGCGCTGGATGTCGAAGCCGTTAAGAAGATTTTCGTGGCCAAGGACCGGCCGAGCTGGGATCCGCTGATTGTGCATATTGGCGAGGGCGGGATGCTGAAGCACGTGGCGGCGCAGGTGACCGGAGAGGCGGCGCGGCTGGTGGAGCGGCTCACTGCGGCGTTCTGGCCAGGGCCGCTGACGATGTTGCTGCCGCGGAGTGCCGAGATCCCGGAGCTGGTGACGGCCGGACTGGAACGCGTAGGGGTGCGAATGCCGGCGCATCCGGTGACGCGGGCACTGCTTGCGGCGGCAGGGGTTCCGGTGGCGGCGCCAAGTGCGAACCGGTTCGGGCGTACGAGTCCAACAACGGCAGAGCATGTGGCGGAGGACCTCGACGGGCGTATCGACGCAATCCTGGACGCTGGGGAGACGACCCACGGTGTCGAGTCGACCGTGGTGGATGTGCGCGCAGAGGGCTGTGTGATTTATCGCCCGGGCGTGATTACGCAGGAGCAATTGGCGGCCGCTTGCGGGGCGCGGGTCTGGGCGCTGGAAGGGAAAGAGGAACCTGAATCGGCAAAGGCGGCTCCGGCGCCCGGAATGGGGATACGGCACTATGCGCCGCGGGCGAAGCTGGTGCTGGTCGAGGGGGAGGGTCGCGCGCAGATGGAGAGTTTGGCTCAGGCGTTGCGGGCGTGCGAGGCGGCCGGCGACGCGGTGGGCGTGATGCTGCCGGATGAATTTCGCTCGGCGGTCGCCGGAGGGCAGGTACAGGTGTACCGCTGGGGACGATTGCAGGATGCGGAAGAGCTGGCGCAGCGGCTCTATGCCGGGTTGAGAGAGCTGGATGCGGCGGGTGTGACGGCGATTGTGTGTCCGATGCCGCGCGCGGAGGGGATTGGGGTGGCTGTGCGCGATCGGCTCTTAAGGGCCGCCAACAGGGGGTAGCCAGGGACGTGTTCCGCCGGCGATCGAGCGCTGCCTTGAGAGTTGGTCGGCGCGTCTAAAGCGGCGAATTCTCTCCCGCTTTGTACAGGTACTTGATGCTGGATTTGTAGATCAGAATGCGGGCGCCGGAATCGGAGCGGCCGTTGGCGCGGGAACGCGAGGAGCCAGTACCGCGAATCTTGATCACGTTCCGGTCGTACCACTCGATGCAGCCTTCGATCTGCTCGTTATCGTCGAGGATGAAGACCATGGGGGTCTGGGTCTGCATTTGCTTCTGCAGGTAGAACGCCTCGGCATGGCTGCTTTCCTGGATAGCGCCCGTGCGGGGGGCGGAAGCGCGCACCATGAGCACGGGTTCCTGGTCGCGGCGGAAACGGCCGGCGCGGCGCGCGGAATCGGGCAGAGTGGGACGGATGAGTTTGCGCGGGCCGATGACGTCGAGGTCGACGGTATTCACCGGAGGCGCGGGTGCGGGAGGGGGCACTGGAACCGGACCCGGCGTCGGCGCTGGAGCGAGGGCGTTCGATCCACGCTGTACGGGGGGCTTAACCGCTTGCGGGCGCAGAGTCCGCACCGTCGAGCCAGGCAACTGGGGCATTCCCATAATCCTTTACGGACAAGATGTGCCTATGTGATGCAGAAAAGCGTTGCTGCGTCGCACGGGGACAAGAAGGCCTGAGGAAATATTCCCTGGATCGTATCCTGGATGGCGTGTGGGAATCCACCGGAGGGTGCAGGATGCAGGGCAAAGAGCGCAGGATGACGCGCGAGCTACAGCATTGAAGAGTCAGCGTTCGCCAACGCTCAGCTGCGCCGCGAAGCTGTCGAGGCTGAGCGACCGGAGCAGGTTGCGGCGCATGCCGGATTCGACCTGGCGGAGGCCGCGGGCGGCGGCTTCGATCCAGTCGAAGGTGACCGCAGTGGCCATGGAGCCGAGTTCGCGCTGGAGATCGATGTTGCGGACCAGCTGCGGCGTTTCCGACTTGAGGAGAAGAAGATCTTCGAGGATCGAAGAGGCGGCCCGCATCATGGCCTCGGTTTTTTCCTGTCCTTCGGCGCCGGCGCGATAGGTTTCGGTGACTTTGAAGAGGTCGCCGGCATCGGTCTGGCCCATCGCATTGCGTAAAAGGACGAGGGCGTCGGCGCGGGCGGCGAGGTACCCGGAGAGATCGAAGCCCAGGGCGCGGCCGATGGCGCCCTCGGCGAGACGCGCGATGAGGGACCGCTCGGCGGGTTTGAGGTCACGTCGGCGCTCGGCCAGGAACTTCTCGATTTCCGGCGTAGGGATAGCGCCCAGCCGGAAGATGCCGGCGCGGGAGCGGATGGTGGGGAGCAGTTCGCCTGGATTTTCGGCGAGGAGGACAATCGTCGCGTGCGCGGGCGGTTCCTCGAGGACTTTGAGCAGGGCGTTCGCGGCCTCCTTCATGAAAGAGGCACAGGTGAAGATGTAGAAAGCGCGGCGAGCTTCGGCTGGGACGCGGTAGATTTCGCGGGTGAGGATGCGGACCTGACCGATCTTGATGAGCAGTTGAGGCGGATCGGGCGGAATGACGAGAACGTCGGGGTGAGTCTGGATCAGGATGCGCGTCTCGCGCTTGTCCACGTCGCGGAGTTCATCGCGGGCCGTAACGGCCTCGCCGCACCGGGCGTCGAGGTCCATCGACTCGGCGATGCGGACGCAGTTGGAACAGGTACCGCAGAAGTCCGGCAGACCGTCGGGGTTGCTGGGGGGCGTCAGGCAGTTCGCGGCCTGGGCGAGCATGACGGCGAGCGTGTATTTGCCGGCGCCGCGCGGCCCGGTAAGGATCAGGGAGTGCGGGAGGCGGCCGGCGGCGAGGGCTTCGCGGAGGTGGCGGACCGTGGGTTCGTTGCCGTGGAAGTCTTTGAACGACACAAAGACAGCGTACAGCGTTCAGCGCTCCGTTTTAAACCTCAGCTTCTCGCGCATCGACCAGCGCACTTTGCCGGTTTCCGCAGCCAGTGTGGTGTTTCTGAAGTTCTTTTCCCTTGTCATCCCGATCGGACTCTGAGCGTAGCGAAGGGGAAGCGGAGGGACCTGCTTCTCTTCCGCATAAAGAACTTTCGGAAACACCACACCAGGCTCCCAGACAGCTTCGGCATTTGCCTTTGACGATTGCCCTGACAACTGAACGCTGAACGCTGACAAATGAAAGCTGTTCTCACACCACGGAGTTGCTGCGGATCACCTCTTTATAAAAGTCATACGACAGCTTCGGCACACGCTTCTGCGTTTCGAAGTCAACATACGTGATGCCGAACCGCTTCGAATATCCCGAGGCCCATTCGAAGTTGTCGAGCAGGCTCCAGAGGAAGTATCCGTGGAGGGGTACGCCTTCGCCTGCCGCGC
>DASZYN010000025.1:0-9714 GCA_035545435.1 Acidobacteriaceae bacterium
ATCACGCTAAAACGAGATCGACGGCAGCCACGCGCCTGCAGGATCGTTGTAGAGACCGAAGCTCATCAGCGTCATCGGCTGAACAATGCGCAGCCCCTCGGAAAGACACCAGCGCAGAAGACTGGCGTTGCGCGACGGAACAAGAATGCCCGGTCCGCCAAACGACTCCGCCGAAGCGATCAGGGCCTGCAGGTCAAGATTCGTTTCCGCTGTGGCATGACCGAAAAAGGCCAGAGCGCTGGCATAGCCCGTGATGCGTCCCCCGCGTTCCACCACGACCGCGCTTCCAAATTGAATTCCATCGGCCAGTTCGCTGCTTCGATCGAATCCATGGATCCGCCTGGCAAGCGCATCGCTTGCCGGCAGATCAGCCGGCTGCGCGGCCCGCACGGCACACCCCGGAATCTGCCGCTGGCCGGTTCGCCCCTGCACACACGTCAGGGGTTCGCGGATATCGAAGCCGAGGCTCGTATACAGCGCCAGCGATCGGTTATGGAAAGCAGCCTGCACAAGACGAAGGCCGGCCGCGCCGCGCTCGATGGCCCGATCCATTACCACCTGCATGAGCCTGCGTCCCACGCGCAGGTTTTGTACGGACGGATCGACGGTGATGGGACCAATACCGGCGATCACCGACCGCTCATCGAGACAATTGCTGCCCACGATGCGCCCGTCGACCTCCGCAACCACGCAGTAAAAGCCGGGGTGGCCGAACATTAGAGTGATCGCACCCAAAGCCGCTTCCGGCCCCGGGAAATCGCAGGGGAAATTATGTTCAGCATTGATGGCAGCGAAAGCGTTGTAGCAGATGGCGGCGCAGGCGGCGATGTCGGCTTGCGTAGCCTGGCGAATCGTCATGTCCGGCATGCTGTTTCTCTTCGAAAGCAGGCAGCAGTATACCGGTGTCCGCGGGCCCCATCGCGACGGTTTTCGCGGTACGAATCTTCTGCAGACAGATTTTGGCGAACTGGCTTTCCAGCGAACCGCACCGCAGCTTCTCAGCGAACCGGATTTCAGCTAATCGCTTCTTAGCTGTTCCTCAGTAGTACAAATACTTCCGCCACTTCAGATCCGAGTGGCCGATCATCCGCATAATGTGGCGGCTGGTATGCAGCGTAAACGGCCGCGGTTCCCGCTGCAGCTTCATGTGCTCCAGTTCGTTCAGCAGGTGATTGCCCTTGCGCCGATTGCAGGAGTGACACGCCGCGACCAGGTTCTCCCAGGTCGACAAGCCTCCGCGCGACCGCGGCACCACATGATCCAGCGTCAGTTCCGCCGATGGCAGAATCACGCTGCAATACTGGCAGGTGTTCCGATCGCGCAGCAAAATATTCTTCCGCGACAGCGCCCGCGTCTGGTGCGGAATTCTTCGATACTCGAGCAGCCGGATCACCGACGGCATGGCCATCCGCAAGCGCGCGGAGTGCAGTTCGCTGCTCTGCTCCTCTTCGGTCCGCGCCACCCCCTTCAGCACCAGCACCAGCGCGCGCCGCGCGCCGCAAATATTGATCGGCTCATAGGAGGCGTTGAGCACCAGTACCGGCGTTTGCAGAGCCTGAGTCGTCGTTACGACACGCAATCCGTCATGACCGTGGCTTTCCAGCTTGGCGTGCGCAGTGCTCTGCGTCTTCCCCAAAGTCTGCCTGCGCGCGTGAACACCAGCTTTTCCCAACGACATACATGCCTCCTGTCGAAGGCCCTGGTCCTGGCGATCCGGCTGCCAGTTCGGGCAGTTATCGTGCTTCGCCGTCAGCGTGCGAACGGCCTGGTTCCTCCCAAAAAACAAAATCCTGTTCCATCGGCAGCTCCGCCTTCAGCTCTCCGTCCTGCCGCACTCCGACCTGCAAATCCTCAACCGCCGGCGCAACCGCATGCTCCCGTTGCGCGCGAGCGACGGTGGCAACCCAAATCGTCGCCGCGCCCGCGCGGCCGAGCGCCGTCGAGCAGGCGCGCGCAGTCGCGCCCGTCGTGTAGATGTCGTCGATCAGCATCACATGCCGGTCCCGCACCGTCTCCGGCCTGGGGACAAAAAAAGCGCCGCGGACATTCTCACGGCGCTGATGCGGGGTGAGCCCCGCCTGACTCTCGGTTGCACGCTGCCTCACCAGCAGCGGCGCCGCAAGTTTGACGCGCATCTCAGGACGGCGCTGCCGCAGCGCCTCGAGCAGCGAGCGCGCCAGCAGCTCCGACTGGTTGAAGCCGCGGCTCCTTCGCTTCTTGCCGTACAACGGCACCGGGACGACGAGCAGTTCGGCCGGCAGATCCGGGATCGCCAGCACTCGGTCGGCGAGCAGCATGCCCAGGCGCTTCGCCGCCCTCTCCATGCCGTCATATTTCAGAAGGTGCAGCACCGCGCGCAGCGTACCGTTGTAAACGCCGTGCGCCACCGCATGGGTAAAGTCGGGAGGCACCGCACGGCAGGGACGGCATTCCGTCTCGCCCGTTGCGGATGGGTCCCAGTCCAGTGCTTCACCACACCGGGCGCACAGCGGTCCAGTTTGTCCGGGAAGATCGTTCCAGCAGGAATCGCAGATGGGCAGGAGGCTGAAATCGGCAAGCGGCTGGCCGCAGACGCGGCAATCGGCCGGGAAAATGACGGAGGTGAGGCTGTCGAGGGTGGCCCGAGCGCTACTTCGAAGCACGCGAACCACGGCACGCCATGCGGAGGTATCGGATGGCGGAACTTCCGGGTCGCGGATTCCCCGGTGAACCGGGTTCACGGGGGTGTTCGTCAGCGAAACGCTCTGACTGAAGACACACCTCATTTCGGAGGAGCCGCGGGGGCCCCTCGTTGGGTGCAGTATACGAGGGTTCCATCAACCCGGCAACAACTGCCTTTGCCGGTAAGGTGGCAAAGGTACTCTGAAACAGGGCGCAGGAATAGTGATCGATCCGCACAGAATCGACGAACTCGCGCGCGAAGCCGGCTTTACCGCCGCCGGCGTCGCCGCCGTTCCCGAACCGAACTCCCCCGAGGACCTGGAGGAACGCCGCCGCTTTTCCGCCTGGGTTGAAACCGGCAGCGCCGGCGACATGGAGTACCTGAAGCGCCGAAACGATGCGGGCCATCTCCTCCGCTCCTCGGTGCGCGTCGCCCTTCCCTGGGCGCGGTCCGTCATCGTCTGCGCAGCCAACTACAATTCCGCCCAGCCACGCTCCATCAACCCTGCCCCGCCCGGATCCGGATGGATCGCCCGCTACGCCTGGTCCACCCGCATCGACAACGGCACCCCAAAGCCCTCGGACTATCACAAGGTCCTGCTGCGCCGCCTTGAGAAACTCCGCGATCGCCTCACCGAGCAAACCGGCCCCTTCGAATCCCGCTGCTTCGTCGACACCGGTCCCGTCGTCGAGCGCGTCTACGCCCGTTATGCAGCCATCGGCTGGGTTGGCAAAAATACCTGCATCCTGAATCAGAAACTCGGCTCATTCCTGTTCCTCGCCGTCATCGTCACCTCGCTTGAAGTGAATGAGGCTCAGCGCGCAACGCTCCCCCCGGACCGCTGCGGATCCTGCACCCGCTGCATCGACGCATGCCCCACCCGCGCGCTCAACGGCGACCGCACCATGGACGCGGCCCGCTGCATCTCCTACCTGACAATCGAAAAGCGCGGCCCCATCCCCGAAGACCTCCGCCCCGGCATCGGCCGCCAAATCTTCGGCTGCGACATCTGCCAGGACGTCTGCCCCTGGAACCGCCGCGCCCCCATCGCCGCCGACCCTGAACTGGCTCCGCGCAAAGAACTGGTCAACCCCGCGCTCGACGACCTCGCCGCCATGGACGAGGCCGAGTTCGAGCGCACCTTCAATGGCTCGCCCGTCCGCCGCGCGAAATGGACAGGCTTTCGCCGCAACCTCGCCATCGCCATGGGCAACAGCGGACAGACGCGCTTCCTCCCGCGCCTGCTGGCGTGGGCCGAAGACACCGATCCGGTCGTAGCCGATGCGGCCGCGTGGGCGGTGGAAAACCTGCGACGGATGGAGTACGGCGGGGAACGACTCTGATCGTCTGATTGTGACCCGGCCAGGGCCAGCCTCGGCCCCTGGAGAAATTCCGGAAGGATCTGCGAGGCTTCCGTGGGGGTCGAAGCCTCGCAGCCCTGAGATCGCTTAGGCGCCGTTGCGTACTACGTTCGCAGCGCTCAGCCCCTTGGGACCCTGCTGGCACTCGAACTCGACGGCTTCGCCTTCGTTCAGCGTTCTGTAACCCGAATCCTGGATCGCGGAGAAATGGACAAATACGTCTTCGCCGCTGGACCGCTGGATAAACCCATAACCCTTCGCTCCGTTAAACCACTTCACGACTCCATGCTCTTTCACCTGGGACTCCTTCTTCGTTTGCGTCTGCGTTGTTGCCAACGCTGCCGTCCGGCTTCCCTGCATCCGTTACTGGTGTAACGAATGGCAGAGACACCAAAAGCTGCCTTTGCCCGCCCAGCATCGGCGGTTCGGGCAGCTCAGGGATAGACCGGGCAGTCGCGGTGACAGCGATACGGATACATCAGAAACTGGCCTTCTCGAATCCGATTTCCTTCCTGGGGATGGAAAATCGTGTACCTGTTATGGCAGGAAACGATTTTGAAATCAAGAAAAATGTGTACCCCAAAAGTACGTTTTCCCGCGGGTTACCGAAGTACAAGCCCCTTTTGATCGACTGACCCTCGCCGGAACCCACAGAAACTCCGCCGCCGGTCAGCCCCTGTTACGATTTTTTCGAGAGTATCCGGATGGAGGATGGGCTGGAAACGCAGGCGGCCGGCAAGCTCGATCAATCCCCGACGCCCGCCGCAAAAGAGGCTTTGCCTCCGCCCGCGCCTGAACCGCCCGCGCGAAGTCAGGGGCGCGGCTGGCGAGCCCTTGTCCTCGGCCTTGCCCGCTATCTCGCGCAAACCGAAGTACATACCTACGCCTTCAGCGTCGCCGCCAACGCCATCCTCTCCATCTTTCCCTTCATCGTCATGATGTTCACCGTGGCTCAGAATGTCTTCCATTCCCCGGCCATGACCCGTGAGATCAGCGGCATCCTCCACGATGTCCTGCCCTCGAACCAGGACTTCGTCGTCCGCAACATGAGCCTCCTCGTCAATCCCAGCGGCGGCGTCGAACTCGCCTCCGTCATCATGCTGCTCATCTCCTCCACCGGCGTCTTTCTGCCGCTCGAAGTCGCCCTGAACCGGGTCTGGGGTGTCGAACGCAACCGTTCCTACCTCATGAACCAGCTCATCTCCCTCGGACTCGCCGGCCTCATCGGGCTGCTCACCCTGATCGCCGTCGCAGCCGCCACCGCCCAGACCAGCATCCTCACCTTCCTCTTCTTCGGTCACAACCAGAACGCCGCTTACGCTTTCCTCCATCAGATCTTTCTGCAGATTGCTGTCGCCTTCCTCAGCATCGGCATGTTCTTCCTCATCTTCTGGATCCTGCCCCGCCGCCGCCTTCCCCTCCGCGCCGTTCTGCCCACCGCCGTCATCTGCGGCTTGCTGTGGGACCTGGGCCGCCTCCTCTACATCCTCGTCCTGCCCCACATGGACCTGCACTCGGTCTACGGTCCGTTCGAGGTTTCCGTCAGCCTCATGATCTGGGCCTTCCTCACCGGCCTCCTCCTCCTCTCCGGCGCCCAGTACTCGGCCACGCGCCACGCGTTACGCCTGGCCCACGAAGCGGATCTGGAAGCAGCGAAGTCCGAGCAGAAATCAGATTCGAATTCCGAGGAAGCCGCGCGCGGTTGACGCCGATCGAATTCCCGGCCGCGAAATACCCGGCAACGGACGTCTCGGCTTGAGGACTACGGCTCTGGAGTATCCGAGGCGTGAAACGAGACGACGCGCCATTCGTGTGCCTCACGGATGTAGACCTTGGTGAACTGCCAGTCGTCGGAGATTTCTTTGCCATTCATGCTGCGAGTGCGCTGAAGGCGGCCGGTCACCACCGCCGCGTCGTGGTAAACGCGAACGCGCACATCGGAGGTGGTATAACGCAGGAACTTCATTCGCCCCGAGCGTGCAAAATTGAGCACCTCATCTCGTGTCATGACCGGCATGCGTGGGACAGTTAATTCAAGATCATCGGCCCAAATGTGACTGAGAGCGTCTGCATCGCCGCTGACCTGAGCGTGATTCCACACGTCTTCCAGATGCATCAGTTCGTGTTCGTCATCGCTGGCGGAAGTTTGGGAAAGGCTCCGTGCAGGAACCGCGGTCGTCAGCATGAGGAACAGGGCAATCTGAATCGCCAGTCTCATCGTCGATGCTCCGGGAATCTCGGGAGATTAGCCGATCTGAAACGCCGCTGGCAAACGCTCTGCCCGCATGGCCGGCATCTCGAACATTTCGACGCCAAACTTCTACACATCCTTCTACAATTGCGTGACCGCGACCAAACATGAAGTGGAAAAAGCCGCCGAGAAGATTCGCTATGGCCTCGCGCCCGCTAAGAGTAGTTCAACCACCAGGGTTGGCGCACCATGGTCGTGAGAGGCGACACTTTGTAATGTGAGAGGAAATCGCCATGCACAACGCAGGTATGAACGATTCTCCGGAGTCCAGGAAAGCGGTCTTTCGAAGACTAGTGGATCTATATGCCGCTGGAGACGTTTCGGCGCTGGATCAAGTCGTTGCACCCAATTATGTCGGGCACCCGTCAGCGGGCGACCGCGATCTGGAGGGGCTCCGCCAGAGCATCCTGTACTTCCACAACCTCTTCATCTACACCAGGGATTCCTTTCACATTGAGGATCAACTGGTCGACGGCGAGAAGGTCGTCACTCGTATGACCGCCAATGTCCAGATACGAGAGACCGGCGAACCCGTTACGCTGCTGGGTATCAACATCGCTCGCATTGTGGACGGAAAACTTGTGGAAGAATGGAACACCTGGGAGCAAACGAAAACAACTGAAAAGCTGAACCCATCCGTACTGAGTGCCTAAGCGACTCTGCAGCACCGCTCGCCTCGCGATGCTGTGCAACACCCATCAGGAACCGTTGTCGCTTCAGCTCAGAACCGGTGGCATTTCCTCGCAAGCGAGGAAATGCCAGGGCAAGAGGGCGGGCGGCCGGGGCCCCGGCGAAATAACGTTTCGCTGGGGTGGCCTGAAGGTGGACCATTTGGGGGATTGTTGCCGAGCAGTTACTTCCGCGCGCCGATCTTGTACACGATCCCCACCGACCCCGCGAACTCACTCTGCCAGCTGTATCCATAGTGCGTCGGCTGCCAGTCCGAGATCAGCCGCACCGACAGCTTCGGCCCCAGGTTGTAGTCGACCCACGGCCCGATCCCGAACCCCATCGCCAGCTTGTCGTTGTAGATGCCCACGTCCTGCGGCTTGGTCCCTTTGGGGAATTCATTGCCGAACGACCCATACGCCGCCCCGATCAGCGTGTGCATGCCAAAGGTGTAGTTCGTATGGCGGATCATCCGGAAGTTCGGCCCGAACAGGAACAGGTGCTCGTTCATCGCCGCCGTGGCGGGAATTCCCTCGTTGTTGGCGGGAATCTCGAGCGTGCCGTACAGTCCGCGCACCGATCCGTCGAAGCCGACGCGCGAACCGAGCCACACCGTCGCCGTGCCGTTCCAGCCCAGCAGGTTGATCGCGTGCACACCCCGCCCCGGGCTGGGATTGAAGTGCGAGTACTGCGCGCCCCCGTAGAAGTCCCAGCGCTGCAGATTCTGCGGCGCTTCTCCCTCAGGAGCCGTGGCAACCACCTGCGCGTGAAGGCAAGGCGAAAGAACGAAACAAGCCCCGAAAGCGGCCAGGGCGGCAGTCAGGGTCAGGCCACGCAACATCACGGCTCTCACGCGATATAAAACCTCAAACCAAAAGATCGAGCACACGGCTCGGATACCACCAAACGCATAGCAGGAATTGGACGGCAAGAAACAAGGGTATCACCTGGAGCGCGCCCCTCGGGAACCGCTCCGGCGCCCGCTTCTTCGACCGCGCGCGACCGCGTTTCGTCTGCAAAAAAGATTCCTCCAGTCCGGCGGATCAATATGCCGGACCAGAGGACCATGGCGCTGCGCAGCAGGGGCCGGAAGACACCACACCCGGAGCGAGCGAGGCGCTCACTGAAGAATTTTGCTGGTTGTTGTGACTTGTTCCGGGGCTTAGTGCTGAACCTGGACCACCAGATTCACATCGACCGGGATGGTCTGGTTGTCGAGCACCGCCGGGCGCCAGCGGAAGCTGCGGACGGCCTTCATCACGCGCGAATCCACTTCGGGGTTGATGGAGTGAACCACGTGCATACCCGTAGGTGTCCCGGTTTCATCGAGGTTCACGCAAAGTACGAGTTCAGCCGAGTTAGCGTGGATATCGAACGAGTTAGTTGGGATGTTGATGCTGGCGGTGCGGAGGAGTTTGGCTTCGGTGACGCCGGTGGAGACCACGAACGATACCGGAGCAGCTCCGGAACCGTCGCGAGCGGGTTTGGGGGTGGCGGCAGACGCGCTGAGCGCAAGAGATGAGAGCAGACTAACAACGAGGAAACGGTGCATGGGGAACCTCCGTTGGGTCGATAGTGACCGTCTTCACTTTAATCCGACTAAGATACGATTGTCAAGATTAATTTGTAAGTGCTGGATAGGTGGTCAGTTAGTCGCTGAGTTAGGTCGGAAATTAACAAAAGGCTATGAAATATGACGGAAACTTTTATGCGCCCGATAAACCATCTCTGCTGGCTGCTCTCCGCAAAGAGAACGCCGGCTGCAAGACCCAACCTCAGCCTCGCCCGCTGCGCTATACGCTCTCCGCTGGACGCTATACGCTAAAACTCATGCGCCCCTCGCTGCCCGACCGCGCCCACTTTCTCCGCCTCGCGCGCACGCACTCCCTCGTCCCGCTCTACCGCACCCTCACCGCCGACCTCGAAACGCCCGTCTCCGCCTTCCTTCGCCTCGCAGCCAACGAGCCCGAGTGTTTCCTCCTCGAATCGGTTGAAGGCGGCGAGCACCTCGGCCGCTATACCTACATCGGTATCCGTCCCAGCCGCCGCATCGTCTCGCACGGCACCTATATCGAAATCACCGAGCACGGCAAAACGCGGGTCGTCATCGGCGACGTCTTCGCGCTCCTTCGCGATGCCCTGCAGGGACACAAGCCCGCCCGCATCCCCGGCCTTCCGCCCTTCACCGCCGGCGCGGTCGGCTTCTTCACCTACGACGTCGTCCGCCGCATCGAGCGCCTGCCCGTCCATACCACCGACGACCTCCAGCTCCCCGACGCCTGCCTTATGTTCTTCGACGAGGTCCTCGCCTTCGACCACGTCAAGAAGGAGATTCTGCTCATCGTCACCGCCGATCTCCGCCGCCACAAACCCCAGGCCGCATACGCGGACGCGCTCCGCCGCCTCGACCGATTCGAGAAGCGCCTCGCCCAGCCGCTGCCGAAGCTCAGCGCGAAGAAACCCGCGGGCAAACTTCGCCCCTCTTCCCGCACAAAGAAGGCCGCCTTTGTCCGTGCCGTCGAGCGCGCCAAGGAATACATCGCCGCCGGCGACATCTTTCAGGTCGTCGTCTCCCAGCGCCTCGACTTCGAGCCCGGCGTCGATCCCTTCTCCGTCTACCGCGCTCTCCGCATCGTCAACCCCTCGCCCTACATGTACTTCCTCCGCTTCCCGCGCAAAGTCGCAGATGCAAAATCGGCAAAAGGCGTCCGCGGCTCGAAAGAAGAAACCACGCACATCGTCGGCTCCTCGCCTGAGCTGCTCGTGCGCGT
>DASZYN010000026.1:0-3881 GCA_035545435.1 Acidobacteriaceae bacterium
CACTCAGTGTAGCCGAAACAGGTGTGCGGGGGGAAAGGGGAAAGAGGGGAAAACGGGCAGGAAGCGAGTGAAACTGCGACTTGCAAAAGTAAAGGCCGCCGCAGCGGCCTCTGGAAGCGAGTCGGCGAAGGCCCGGAGACCCTCGCCGGTCTTGTCACTGGCTAGAAGTAGAATTTGCCGGCGAGCTGAACGGCTCGTCCGGGCTGAGGATCGGCATTCGAATCGGAGGACTGGATCACGCTCGTGATCTGGCCGAATCCAGGACTCGTGAACGTGCCATCCGGACCCGAAAAGTTGGCGTGGTTGAAGGCATTGAAGCCCTCCAGCCGCAGCTGAACATAGCGGGATCCGTCAGCACTGACGGGGAAGTTCTTCGATACCTGGAGGTTGGTGTAGTTGAATCCGGGCCCGTGGAAGTAGTTGCGTTTGGTATTCCCGAAGGTCCCCAGCGGCTCCAGGCTGAAGTCTCCGCTGTCGAACCAGGCGTTGCCCGCAGCCCGTGGATCGAGCGACTTCGGGTGGAAGTTCGATGTATCCGGATTGTCTCCGCAGCCGAAGAAGCTGCCTCCATCGCACCAGAGCGAACGATCCTGACCGGTAGCAATGCCGACCGGGAAGCCGGTCTGCATCGCCGTGACGCCTGCGATCTCCCAGCCCGAGAGGGCTTCGCGGAAGAACGCATTGCGATGTCCCAGCGCTCCCACCGGAACGACGTAAATGTACGAGGCAACCAGGCGATGCCGCGCGTCGTAGTCAGAGTCACCGTAGTTGAGGTAGGTGTATCCGGGCGTGTAAATCATGGAACGTCCGGTGCTCCCACCGCCAGGTGCAGACCCGGTCGCGCTTTCGTAGCCGGATGCGTTGTCCAATGCGTGCGAATAAGTGTAGGCAAGCGTGAACTGGAACCCGTGCGTGATGGCCTTAGTCAGGCTGGCCTGCAGCGAGTTGTAGTTCGAGGAGCCTTCACTGTTCTGCATGCCGATGCCGGAATACCAGGGCAGACCGTTCGGCAGAACAGTCCCTACGGTTCCCGGTACGACAGCGGGGTTGGCGGTCAGTTGCGGGAAGTATTCGTGGATCTTCGAAGAGACTCTTGTATCGTTGCAGGGAATTCCGAAGACCGAAACGCTCCCGCTCGCGCAGGCATCATGGCCGGCCGGAGTGATCGGGTCGCCTTCATACCAGGTCGCCAGACGGCGGCCGAGCGAACCGACGTATCCGATCTGCGCCACCATGTTGCTGGGCAGCGAACGCTGGATGTTCAGGTTGAAGTTGTAAACGTAGGGCGTGTTGTACTTCCTGTCGAACGCCGACATGCCCAGGTAGTTATAGATGGTCCAGTCCACCGTTCCACCCGCCTTCGGCGGCGTGTACGGGAACCGGTTAGCCTCGGACACGGAAGGGTCGCCGGTAACGTCGCTGAAAGGATCGGCAAAGGCCGGCGAGCCGCCCACGTCTGCAGCACCCTGCGACGTGTAGAGGAACGGCGGATCGGTCAGGTTCTGCAGAGATTGCTCTTCCTGGTCGCGATTGAAATAGACCCCAAACGCTCCACGGACAGAAAAGTCGTGGGAGCCGTTCGCTCCGATCAGCTTCTCAGGACCGCTCGACGGCGACCACGCGAAGCCAACGCGCGGGCCAAAGTGGTCGTAGTGGGTGGTGGGTCCCCCGGCTGCGTTGCAGCCTGGATCGCCAGGATACTGAAGTCCCGGAGGTCCGCCAGGGAAAACATTCGAGGTCGCAGAGCCGCCGACGTAGCAGATAATCCCCAGCCCGCCGAACTGACGGTTCTGGTTCGGCTGCTCAGCATCCCACGCAACGCCGTAGTTGACGGTCAGCGTGGGGCTCACCTTCCAGTTGTCCTGCGCGTAGGCGTAACGCTCGGTGGCCACGGCGTTGATAAAACCATCGCTGGTTTGCTCATAGCCGTCGGGAACGCCCATAACAAAGTCAATGAGTGGATCGCCGGAGCTGTAGATGCTGCCGCCGTCGTAGTAGTAGTAGCCGTTGTTGAGGTAGGCGAAGGGATTGTCGACGCGGAACTGTTCAAACGACGCTCCGAACTTGAGCGAGTGGCTTCCCAGAACCCAGCTGAAGTTATCTGCGATCGTCAGGTTGGTATCGGTGCGGGGCTGAGGGCCCTCAAAGCTGAAGCCCAGATTGAAGTTGGCGCCGATGCTCATGTAGGGCAGCCCGGCCTGGCTGATGTTCGGGGTGATGTTGAACCCGTACGAGCTGGGCTGCACAATCTGCGAGGGCTCCACAGTGGGGAAGTTGAAGCGGTAGTATCCGCCGCGCAGTTCGTTCAGCATGCTGTTGTTGAAGGTGTGTGTCCACGAGGTGCTGAACAACTTGAAGTGTTCCGACTGTACCGAGCCGAATCCGGGGAAGTCGCCCCCGCCGAACGCGAGAACATCGGTGCCGGGATGGGATTCGAAGACACTGGAGGCCCAGAACGTGTCCCGTGAGGTCGGAGTGTAGTCAATACGGATCACACCCTGATCCTGCGCCCGCGTGGATCCCGCGTTGAAGTTGTAGTAGGGAACTCCACCGATGCTGTTGTTGGCATGGGGCACGAACTGGGTGACCACTTTGGAGGCGATCGAGTTCCACTGAGTGGTAGGAATGTTCACGTTGTTGCCCGGGAAGCAGTCTGCCCACGTCGTGCCGGCGGCGCAGGCGCCGATGGCAAAGGGGATCGGGTTGTCCGACAGGCCGCCTGCGGCGCCTGGAGAGAGCAGGGTGTCGCCCGTGAAGTTGCCCGCAAACTGAGCGTCGCTCATGGTCTGCGCGTTCGTCGTGGCGCCGGTACGGTTGCGGAAGCCCTGGTAGCCGAGAAAGAAGAACAGCTTGTCTTTCTTTACCGGCCCGCCCAGGGTGCCACCATAGAGGTTCTGATGGAACTGCGGCCGCTGTCCGGGGAGTGAGAAGTAGTTGCCGTTGTTCAGGAAGGTGTCGCGATAGTATTCAAAGCCGCTGCCGTGGTATGAATTGCTGCCGGACTTGATGACTTCGTTGACCACCTGTCCGGAGTTGCGGGAAAACTCAGGGTTCAGCGTGCTGGTGACGATGTTCTCCTGCGCCAGGGCATCGGGGTTGACGCGGATGCCTTCGTCCTGCAGCGGGCCATCGTTGATGTCGATTCCGCTCAGCAAATAGGAGTTCTGCGGCGTTTGGCTGCCGTTGGTCGAGTAGCTGCCGAAGCGGTCAGAGGATTCCACTACGCCGGGGTTCAGCTTGCCCAGGCCCGCCGGATCCCGGCCTTCGAGGGGAATCTGCTCGAGCTGATCGGAGGTGACGATCTGCTTTAGTTGGGTGTCGGAAGTGTCGACCTGCACCGCGCTGGCAGCTACGTTGATCGTCTGCGCCGCCGCGCCCACGCTGAGGGAAGCATCGACTTCGCGATTGTCATTCACGTTCAGCGTGAGGCCGGTCGAGGAGAATTTCTGGAACTGCGCTGCTGAAACCGTAACCGTATACGGGCCACCCACCTGCAACTGGGGAAAGATGAAGTACCCTTTGTCGTCTGTCGTCGTTTTGGTGGAGATGCCGGTTCCAGTGTTGAGCACCGTGACGTTCGCGTGCGGAATGACCGCGCCGGAGGCGTCGGTTACGGTGCCATGGATAGCCGCATAGACGTTTTGAGCACTGGCGCGAGGCGAGAATCCCCACAGCAAGAGGCAGATGGCAAGCAGCAAGAACAACAGGGGTTTGCGTCGGGAAATCATAATTTCCTCCGAAAAAGAAATTGGAGTGAGGTTTGTCGTGGGTGTTGGGAAACGTGCGGCCCGCTGGGATCGAGTCTCGACAGGGGCTTGAACGGCTTCTCTTTGCGAAGCGCGAACATTGAGGGATTGGCCCGGTGACGGGGCCGGAACGAA
>DASZYN010000027.1:0-1585 GCA_035545435.1 Acidobacteriaceae bacterium
CGGATCATCGCCGGCGGCATCATCGTGGTCGCGAGCTGCATCTACATCAACAGCCGCCGCGCGAAGAAGAAGCGCGAAGCGGCGGCGCAGGCGTAGCGATCACGAGAAAACCGTCATTGCCGGGCTTGACCCGGCAATCTCGGGCCCACCGGAACCAGATGCCCGGGTCAAGCGCAGGGCTGTCCGGTACAAGTTTTGCTGGACTGGGTGCACGGCATTGATTCAACTCGAGTTCAAGCGTTTGGCGACGTTTTGGACAAGAGAAGGATGCAACGCCGTGCCGCACCAGAATATCGTGATGCATGATCTTGTGAAGCAGGTTCCGTGGGCTCGGTTCGATGAGCTTGTCGCGGCACATGGGACGGATCGTGGCGCCAGGAAGCTCACGACTAAGCAGCATTTGCTGGCGATGCTGTTTGCGCAGCTCTTGGGTGCTTCGAGCTTGCGGGAGATCGTGGAGGGGATGGCGAGCCACGAGGCGCGGCTTTACCATCTGGGTGGCGCGCCGGTGAAGCGTTCGACCTTGTCGGAGGCCAATCGCGGGCGTTCGGCGGCGGTGTTCGGGGAGCTGCTGTCTGAGCTGATGAAGCAGGCGCACCGCGGGTTGCGCCGGGCCATGAAGGAGAGCGTCTATCTGATCGACGCGACCGTTCTGCCGCTCAACGGGTTGAGCGCGGATTGGGCGCATTATTCGGCCGGCGTGTGCGGGGCCAAGGCGCATGTGATCTACGATCCCGCTGCCGACTGCCCGATCTATGCCAGCGTCACCAACCGCGCGGTCAACGACATCACCGCCGCCAAGGCCATGCCGATCGTGGCCGGTGCCACCTATGTCTTTGATCTTGGCTACTACGACTTCGGCTGGTGGGCTGAGCTCGATGCCAAGGGCTGCCGTATCGTTACCCGCTTCAAATCGCATACCCCGCTCGCCGTGACCCAGACCCGGGCGGTGCCGGCGAGCGGCCCGATCCTCTCCGACCGGATCGGCTATCTGCCCCAGCGGCAGGCCAAGAACCGCAAGAACCCGCTCCAGGAGCCGGTCCGCGAGATTTGCCTCGTGATCGAGACCGGCAAGATCCTGCGCATCCTCAGCAACGACCTCGAGGCCAGCGCCCAGGAGATCGCCGATCTCTACAAGCGCCGCTGGGCGATCGAGCTGTTCTTCCGCTGGATCAAGCAGACGTTGGAGATCAAGAAGTTCCTCGGCACCAACGAGAATGCGATCCGGATCCAAATCGCCGTCGCGCTGATCGCCTTCCTGCTGCTCAGGCTGGCTCACGCCGCACTCCGCATCACCTTCAGCCTGCTCACCTTCACGCGCCTGGTCAGAGCAAACCTGATGCATCGCAGGCGCATCGACCAGCTGCTCCTCCGGCCACCTTCCGCCCACCTGCAAAATCAGATGCAATTGCTATGGACCTAGCCATGCAATCACCGTACCGGACAGCCCTGGGTCAAGCCCGGGCATGACGATTCTGGTTACCCCTAATACGTCGCGCGACCCCCGGAGAGGTCGAAGGTGAAACCGGTGGTGAAGCTGCAGGCCGGCGAGACGATCCAGGCGATCAGCTTCGCCGCCTCGTCG